>CAZUPK010000063.1:0-7520 GCA_964622255.1 uncultured Campylobacterales bacterium | reverse complement strand
CCAATAGGTGCAGTAAGTAAGTATCTTTCACAAATTTTAGCTGGAGAATTTTATCAAAATCTAAAAAAAAGAGTCTCTAAAGGTTTAGAATATCTCCCTGATAGTGCAACTTATATGGCAAAGAAATTTGATGAAAGTCTTAAATTAATTACACCTGGTATTTTATTTGAAGAGTTAGGTATAGAGTATATTGGACCGATTGATGGACATGATATTAAAAGTTTAATTAAAAGTTTTGAGATAGCTAAAAAAATGAAAAAACCTGTAATTATTCATACTCAAACTTTAAAAGGTAAAGGTTATAAAAAAGCAGAAGGTCATCTTGAAAATTGGCATGGTGTAGGACCTTTTGAAATTGAAACAGGAAAATTAAAAAAATCTTCAAAAAATAGAAGTTGTACAGATATATTTAGTGATAAATTATTATCAATGGCAAAAATTTATAAAAATATTGTAGGTGTTACTGCTGCTATGCCAAGTGGTACAGGAATGAAACAGTTAATGGAGTATAATAATGAAAGATTTTTTGATGTAGCAATTTCTGAACAACATGCAATTACTTCAGTTTCAGCTATGGCAAAAGAGGGATTTAAACCATTTGTAGCTATTTATTCAACATTTTTACAGAGAGCTTACGATCAAATTATTCATGATGTAGCAATTATGAATTTACCTGTAATCTTTGCTATTGATAGAGCAGGGCTTGTAGGAGAAGATGGAGAGACTCATCAAGGGGCATTTGATATAAGTTTTTTAAGAGCTGTGCCAAATATGACTATCTTAGCTCCAAGAGATGAAGAGAGTTTAAAAAATATAGTAGAGTTTGCAAAAGATTTTCCTTACCCAATAGCTTTTAGATATCCAAGAGGAAGCTTTGAAGAATTACCATTTGAAAATAAGAGGATAGAGTTTAAAAAAGCTGAGCTTTTACAAGATGAGGATAGTGAAGTTTTGTTTATAGGATATGGAACGGGAGTAATTAGTGCATATAAAACTATAAAAGAGCTTGATTTTAAAGTGGGACTTTTGGATCTTATTTTTGTAAAACCTTTGGATGAAAAACTTTTAAAGGTTTTAGCTAAAAAGTATAAAAGATGGTATGTTTTTAGTGACAGTGCAAGGATGGGTGGAGTTGGAAGTGCTTTGATGGAGTTTGCTTATGAAAATAGTTTGGATGTAGATATAAAAACTTTTGAATATGAAGATAGCTTTATAGAGCATGGAAATATAAACTTAGTCAAAGAGAGTTTAGAACTTTTACCAAAACAGTTAGCTTTGAGAGTAAAAAAGTATGAAAGTTAAAATAAATCAAGAAAAACTTGATGAGTTAAAAACAAAACTAAAGCCTAAGGCAACTATATGGGCATTGCTTGGGATTTTATTCTTCTTCTTTTTACCAGAGATTTTGGCTTACCTCTATCCTCATCAGATAAAAGCATACTTTGTAAACTTATCAAAACTATATGAAAATCCTCTTATAAAAAGACTTTGCTTAGAGATGGCAGATGAACTTAGTCAAAACAGCTTTTTAAATATTTTGATAGGTTTGGGATTTGTTTGGTGGTGGGGATATGAGAGGAGAAAATCCTCTCAAGATTGATTAAAGTTCGTCAGCATATTTGCTTAGGTATTCTGCAACTCCATCAGTTGAAGGTTTCATACCCTCATCACCCGGTTGCCAACCTGCAGGACAAACCTCTCCATGTTCGTTTGTAAAGTGCATAGCATCTATCATTCTTAGCATTTCATCTATATTTCTACCAAGTGGAAGGTCATTTATAACCACATGTCTGATAGTTCCATCAGCATCTATCAAGAAACTTCCTCTCAAAGCCACACCAGCATCGAGCAATATATCATAATCCTTTGCTATTTGCTTACTTAAATCTGCTACTAGAGGATATTTTACTTTACCAATACCACCCTTTTTTTCAGGAGTCTCTCTCCAAGCAAAATGTGAAAATTGGCTATCAACTGAAACTCCGATGACATTTATACCTCTTTTTTGAAACTCATCTATTCTATGTGAAAATGCTATAATCTCACTAGGACATACAAAAGTAAAGTCCAATGGATAGAAAAATAAAACTGTTCCTTTTTCTCCAAAATTTTTATATAGGTTAAAATCCTCAACTATCGTTCCATCAGCTAAAACTGCTGCAGCTGTAAAATCAGGTGCTTTTTTTGTTACTAACATTTTGTTCTCCCTATTTAGTAAAATTTTAATTTACGAAATTAACACACTATCCACACCTAAGGGCTAGGGGTTTTGACTTTAGAACAAGACTTGCTACTTACACAAATCTTATAGTTTCTATGCCAAGAGTCAATGCCCAAACTCCATAGATGTTTATGATGATACGAGCATCATTAGAAAGTTCTTAAGGAAGATTTATTTCCTTAAAAACTTTTGATTGCCTTATATCTTTGCGAAAATAGGCTATCCAATAAAAGCTTAAAATATGATTAGATACAATAAAGCTGAAATTTTTATACAACAGAGGGAAATATGGCGAAAGATTTTTTATTTACAAGTGAAAGTGTTACAGAAGGGCATCCAGATAAAATGGCAGATCAAATCAGTGATGCTATATTGGATTATATCATAGAAAGAGACAAAAATGCAAGGGTGGCATGTGAGACTCTTTTATCAAATGGTTTTTGTGTTATAGCGGGGGAACTTAAAACCACTACTTATGCTCCAATGCAAGATATTGCAAGAGAGGTGGTAAGAAGTATAGGATATACTGATGCACAGTATGGGTTTGATTATAGAAGTGCAGGAATATTAAACGGAGTTGGAGAGCAGTCTCCAGATATTAATCAAGGGGTAGATCAAGCAGGTGGTGAGATAGGTGCTGGTGATCAAGGGCTTATGTTTGGATATGCTTGTCGTGAGACAGATGTGTTGATGCCCCTTCCTATAACTCTTGCTCATAAACTTACAAAAACTTTAGCAAAGGTTAGAAAAAATGGAATATTGCCATTTTTAAGACCTGATGGAAAGGCTCAAGTTAGTGTAAGATATGTTAATGGTAAACCTGTAGAGATAGATACTATAGTAGTTTCTACTCAACACAGTGAAACAATAACTCAAAAAGATTTAAAAGAGGCTGTTATAGAAGAGGTTATAAAAAAATCTCTTCCTTCAAATATAAAGTGCGATAACATAAAATATCACATAAATCCAACAGGAAGATTTGTTATAGGTGGTCCTCAAGGTGATGCTGGGCTTACAGGAAGAAAGATTATAGTTGATACTTATGGTGGAAGTTGTCCTCACGGTGGAGGAGCTTTTAGTGGAAAAGATCCTAGTAAAGTTGATAGAAGTGCAGCATATATGGCAAGATATATAGCTAAAAATCTAGTTGGAGCAAATGTGTGTGAAAAAGTAACAATCCAACTAGCATATGCTATAGGTGTAGTTGAACCGGTATCGGTGTTAGTGGATACTCACGGAACTAGTAAGGTAGATGAATCAAAACTTGAAGAAGCGGTAAGAGGGATATTTAGACTTACTCCAAGAGGTATTATAGAAAGTCTTGACTTACTTAAACCTAGATATTTAAAGACTGCATCTTATGGACATTTTGGAAGAGAAGAGGAAGAGTTTACTTGGGAAAGATTAGACAAAGTTGGAGAGATTAAGGATTATTTTAATATTTAACTAAGATTTATATTGATATAATTTTTCTCATATCAAAAATTAAGGAGAGAAGATGGCAGTTGTTATTACTGATATTTGTATAAACTGTGGTGCTTGTATAGATGAGTGTCCGGTGGAGGCTATTGTTGATGATGAGGATAATCCAACAGGTGAAGAGATCTACTATGTTTATGAAGATAAATGTGTTGAGTGTGTAGGTCATCACGATACACCAGCTTGTGCTGAAGCTTGTCCTACTGAAGGATGTATCGTTTGGGGTGAATGCAAAGACAGTATGACTTGTTCAGATGATAGAGGAGAAGCAGGTTCTCCAGTAGTTGAGGACTAAAATTTTTTGAAACTTGACATCAGTCCTATTTTGGGCTGGTGTTGCCTTCTTTTTCCTACTTCCGTGTTGTGATTTAATAAAAAATTTATCTTTTTTCGATAAACTTCAGTGCTGAAATAAAAATATGGAGAACAAAGATGGAGCAAACACTATCTATTATAAAACCTGATGCAGTGAAAAAAGGTGTTATTGGAAAAATCATAGACAGATTTGAAAGTAATGGGCTTAGAATATCTGCTATGAAAAAGTTACAACTAACAGAGCAAATGGCAGGTGAGTTTTATGAAGTGCATAAAGAGAGACCTTTTTTTGGTAAGCTTGTGGAGTTTATGACAAGTGGACCGGTTGTAGTTATGGTTCTTGAAGGTGAAAATGCTGTTGCTAAAAACAGAGAGCTTATGGGGGCTACTGATCCTAAAGAGGCTGAAAAAGGAACTATAAGAGCTGATTTTGCTGAGAGTATAGATGCAAATGCAGTGCACGGAAGTGATTCTTTAGAAAATGCTGATAGAGAGATAAAGTTTTTCTTTAGCAAAATAGAGGTATTATAACGACTTGTTATGCGGATAGAGTTTAGAAAAGTAGGCAAGGATGCTAACTTTTTTGAGTTGAAAGATGAAAAGCTAACTTTTAGTGGTAGTTTTAGGAGAGTTTCGAACTCTATTGTTAGGTTGGATTATAAGCTTAATGGAGAACTTTTGCATAGTTGTGATGCTTGTGCAGAGGATTTTTGGTTAAAGATTTGTGAAGAGTCATCGCTAGAAGTTAGTAATGGCAGATATGATGGTGATGATATAGATGTTGTAGAAACTTTTGATGGATTTATCAACTTTGATGAGATTTTTCAAAGCGAGGTGGAGTCTATAAAAAGTGATTATCACTATTGTAGAGATTGTATAGAATATTTCAAGGAGTAAGAAATGGCAGTACCAAAGCGAAGAGTGAGTAAAACAAGAGCAGCAAAAAGAAGAACTCACTATAAGTTAAAACTTGCTAAACCGGTTAAAAATGCTGATGGAACCTGGAGAATGCCTCATCATATAAATAAAACAACTGGTGAATATAGAGCAGATAGCTAAAAATATGTATAAAATTGCAATCGATGCGATGGGTGGAGATTTTGGTTCTGCACCTATCGTTGAGGGAACCATACTAGCACTAAAAAAAACTAAAGAGAAGTTTGGTGTTATATTTGTTGGTAAAACTTCTGAAATAGAGCATTTGATACCTAGAAAATTTCAAGATAGAGTAGAGATAGTAGGGTGTGATGATGTATTTGATATGTCGGAGTCTGCTACCGATGTTTTAAAAAGAAAAACTTCTACCATTTATACTGCAGTTGATTTAGTTAAAGATGGCAAAGCCAATGCTGTTGTTAGTGCAGGGCATAGTGGAGCTACTATGAGTTTAGCTACTCTTAGACTAGGTCGAATAAAAGGGGTTTCTCGTCCTGCTATTGCAACTTTGATGCCAACAGCAGTTCCGGGTGGAAGAAGTTTAGTTTTAGATGTTGGTGCAAATGTTGATTGTAAACCGGAGCATCTTTTTGAGTTTGCTGTGATGGGTGAAGCTTATGCAAAAGATGTTTTAGGAGTTGAAAATCCTCGTGTTGGACTTTTGTCAAATGGTGAAGAGGATAGTAAAGGAAATGAGCTAACAAAAGAGAGTTTTAAACTTTTAAAGTCTATGCCAAGCTTTGTTGGAAATGTTGAAGGAAGTGATATATTTAACGGTTCTGTAGATGTTATTACATGTGATGGATTTGTTGGAAATATCCTTTTAAAAACTAGTGAAGGTGTAGCAAGTTCCATAACAAAACTTATAAAGTTAAATATCAAAAAATCACCTCGTGCCTTAACCGGAGCTTTGCTAATGAGAAAAGTTTTTAAACTTCTCAAAAAACAGATAGATTATGCAGAGTATGGTGGAGCTCCACTTTTAGGAGTAAAAAAGTGTGCTATTATATGTCACGGAAAAAGTAATAAGATAGCTATCAAAAATGCTGTCTATCAGGCTTTGGCATTTGTAAAAACGGATATTAACAAAGATATCGAAGAAAATCTTCAAAAATATAAATCATAAAACAAGAGGAGGAGTATAATAAAATGTATGCATCTTTAAAATCTATAGGTTCATATACTCCTCCAAAGTGTATGACAAATGCGGACTTTGAAAAGATGGTTGATACTAGCGACGAGTGGATAGTCCAAAGGACAGGTATAAAAAAGAGATATATAGCGGATGAAACTCAAAGCACAAGTGATTTAGCGGTTGAAGCCTCAAAAGTTGCTATAAAAAGAGCAAGGCTAAAGCCTCAAGATATAGATGCCATAGTTTTAGCAACTATTACTCCAGACTTTTTTTGTATGCCATCAACTGCTTGTGTTGTAGCTGATAAACTTGGTATAAAAAATGTTATGGCATTTGATATAAGTGCTGCTTGTAGTGGATTTGTCTATGCTTTGCATATTGCAAAAAGTTTTGTTGAAAGTGGTATGAAAAAAAATGTCCTCATAATCGGTGCTGAAAAGTTAAGTTCGATAGTTGATTATAAAGATAGAACAACTTGTGTGCTTTTTGGTGATGGTGCAGGAGCTGCGGTTATCGGTGCAACTGATGATAAAACTAAAGCGATAATAGATGTAAAAACTTCAGCAGATGGAACTTATCAAGACTTTCTTATAACTCCAGGTGGTGGAAGTCAAAATCCTTGTAGTAAAAAAATTGTCGAGGAAAACTTGCAATTTTTAAAGATGAAGGGTAATGAAACTTTTAAACTTGCTGTAAATACCCTAACAAATGATGTCAAAGAGATACTCGAAGAAAATGGATTAACCGGAGAGGATATAGATCACTTTATCCCGCATCAAGCAAACTTTAGGATTATTGATGCAGTTGGTAAAAAGTTAAAGATACCAAAAGAGAAAATAGCTCTAACGGTTCACAAGTTTGGAAATACCTCTGCAGCTTCTATTCCTATGGCTATGGATGAGTGGTATAAAGAGGGTAAGCTAAAAAGTAGTGATTTGATGCTACTTGATACTTTTGGTGGTGGACTAACTTGGGGAAGTGCACTTGTAAGGTTTGCTCAAGAATAAATGTTTTTTATGTTTTACCAAGCCTTGCCATAAAGCCCTCGGCTTTAGCCGTAGGGATATAAGGCAATAGAAAGTTCGATAGGGAGTAAATCTTCTTTGAGAACTTTCTGATAATGCTTATATTATATTTAAAATTATGTTATAATACTTTATATGAAAAGGAGAGTGCACCAAATGGTAAGCACTTGAAGTATCAAAAGATACTAAAACAAGTAGGTATAATTTATCCAAGATTTCCACATCTAAAAAAGGATAAGAACCATGTTGGCAAGTAATATTTTATCATATAAAGACTTTCTCAAAGATACATCAGAACCCTTACAGATATAGGGTTTTAACTCTCTTTAACCAAAGAATTAGCATTAATTTGATAAAATAAGCAACTTTTTATAAATGGTATGCATATCGTTTGTGGCGGACAATGATG
>CAZUPK010000062.1:0-24357 GCA_964622255.1 uncultured Campylobacterales bacterium | reverse complement strand
TGAGTTCCATTTTTATAAAGCCATTTTGATAAAAGAGGTATAAAAGTTATAGATAGAAAATAACTTATTAAAAGAGCTATGATTAAAGTTTCTATCAAAGGTTTAAATATTTTTTGAGGATAACCACCTATAAACATAAGTGGAAACAATATAGCAATAGTAGCAATTGTTCCTGCAAAAATTGCTCCTAGAACCTCTTTTGTTCCTAAGATTATAGCATCTTCTAAATTTTGATGCATTTTATTTAAATGTCTTTCAATATTTTCCAAAACAACAACAGCATCATCTGTTAGCATACCCAAAGCTAATATGATAGCAGTATAAATCACTATATTTAAACTTCCGCCACTAAGCCAAATAATAGCTAAAGTGATAAAAAATACCATTGGGATAGATAAACCTGCAGCTATAATTGCCCGAAAATTCCCCAAAAAAATCATAATAACTAAAAGTGTATATATGATTGCGTCTCTTAATGCTTCCAACATATTTTTATTTGATTGTTCAATCAAATCTCTTTGAGTATCGGTTATGCTAAATTTTATATTTGGATACTCTTTTTCTAATAATTTCATCTCCTTTCTTGCTGCATTACTTACATCAAGCACACTCCCCTTTGGTGCTCTTTGTATAGAAAGTGCTATAGCATCATCTCCATTGCCTATATATCCGCTTGTTCTTTTTTTATAGCTCCATTTTACTTTTGCTATATCTTGTAATTTTACATTTGGCAATATAGGAAGAAGTTTTAGTTTTTCTATATTGTCCACTTCTCCATAAAAGGTAACAGTATAAAAATTTTTCTTTCCTTTTAAAAATCCTAATGGCATATCTTTATTTAAAGCTTTTAAAGCTTTAGTTATTGTTTCAAAGTTAATAGAATATTTTTTAGCTTTAAAAGGATTTATTTCTACATTTATAGCACTTTGATAACCTCCGAAAACTTCAACATTACCTATGTTTGGATTGCTTAATAAATGAGGTTTTATAAAACTATCAGCTATTTTTCTTATATCTGCAAGTGTAATATTTTTATTTTTTGGACTTAAACTTATAATATCAACAGGAAGAGTAAAATCACCGGTTGTATAAATAGAAGGATTTGCATTTTTAGGAAGTTTAGGTTTTACTATAGATAGTGCATTTGCAACATCAACTGCAGCAGCATTTAAATTTTTTTTGTAACTAAATTCTACTTTTACAATAGAAAAATTAGCTACATTTATACTACTTACATCAGTAACCATACCAAGTCTGGATACTTCTTGCTCTATTGGTTTTGATACACTATTTGCCGAAACTTGTGCAGTAGCTCCCGGAATATAAGTTATAACTATAACTTGAGGAGGATTGGCATCGGGAAAAAGATTTTTAGGGAGAGTAACCAATGCTATAATCCCCATAACAAAAAAACCAGCTATCAGTGAATAAAGAAGATAGGATCTTTTATAAAAAAATTCAAACATTTTCCTCTCCCTGTTTAGATGTAGAAATCTTGGATAGATTATACCTACTTGTTTTTGTATTTTTTGATACTTCAAGTGATTACTATATTGGTACACCTAGTTTTGCAAAGTCCAATAAACTTTTTATAGCATAACTGATATAATTTCCAAGTCCCATAAAATAAACTATTTGTAGTAGTGTTGTGCTAACAGCATTATACCAAAAAGTGCTTATTTATGGGCATTAATACCTTGACTTAAATTTGTAAATTTATTATACTTTTGTGTGTATGAGTTGAGTAATATAAAAGCAAACAAATAAAATAAGGGAAAGTATATGCCGATAAACAGGGTAGAAATGGCCATAGAGGAGATAAAAAAAGGCAATATGATCATTATGATAGATGATGAAGATAGAGAAAATGAGGGAGATATAGTATATTCAGCAACATTTTCGACTCCTCAAAAAGTAAATTTTTGTGCAACTTATGCTAAGGGACTCATCTGTGTAGCTTTGTCAAAAGAGATAGCAAATAAACTTGAGCTAAACCCTATGGTTTCTAAAAATGATTCCTCTTATGCAACAGCTTTTACAGTGAGTGTTGATGCTAAAAACTGCACTACCGGTATATCGGCTTATGAAAGAGATGAAACTATAAAACTTCTGGCTAGTTGCACCTCAAAACCTAGTGATCTTGTTCGTCCAGGACATATATTTCCTCTTGTAGCAAAAGATGGTGGAGTTTTGGTTAGAACGGGGCATACCGAAGGAAGTGTAGATATATGCAAAATGGCAGGACTCACAAAAGCAGCTGTTATATGTGAGATTATGAAAGATGATGGAATGATGGCTCGTCGAAACGATTTAGAGATTTTTGCAAAAAAACATAATTTAAAGATAGTATATATCTCCGACTTAGTTGAGTATAGAATGGAACATGAATCTCTAATAAAAGTTATAGCCAAGTCAAATACAAAACTACTGGATAAAGATGTAAGAAGGTATGACTTTGTAGATCATAACCAAAATCACCATGTAGCATTTATATTTAACAGAAATAAACCTTTGGAATATGCTAGATTTCACAAAGTTGCAACAGATTTAGAACTCTTTACAAAAAACAGATACAATACACTTATAAAATCGATAGATATTTTAGATAAAGAGGGTGGAGTTTTAATATTTTTAGAAAAATCCAGTATCGACAACCCACATATGAAAGAGTATGGTATAGGAGCACAAATCCTTAATCATTTAGGACTTTCAAAAATAAAACTTTTAGTTTCTAAAAAAGGAACAGAGTTTGTAGGGATAAGTGGTTTTGGGCTAGAAGTTAAAAAAGAGGTGGAATTATAATCCATCACCCATATTTAACATTTACAAAAAGATAATGCCCCATTTTGTTAAGAGTATGCCATCTTATTTAAGAATAAAAATCTTTTCAATCAGTTATTTTTTCTGGAAGGTATTATACTTTCATCCTACAACTCCTCCAAGTTGTCTTATAGCATCATATAAGACTATACCAACCGATATAGAGAGATTTAAACTTCTTCCATTTTTTCCCATAGGAATAGTTATCATATTTTGCTCATTTTTTCTCATAAACTCTTCAGGAATACCAGTTGTTTCACTTCCAAAAAATAAAAAATCTCCCTTTTGAAACTTCACTTCAAAATATCTTTTCTTTGTCTTTGTAGTAGAGTAAAAAAATCTATCCTGATAAGTTTTATTTACCTTATAAAACTCTTCCAAACTATCCCAAACTATTAAGTCTAAAAGCTTCCAATAATCAAGTCCTGCTCTTCTAACAGCTTTTTCACTCAAATCAAAACCTATCGGTTTTATGATATGAAGCTTTGAGTTAGTATTTACACATACCCTTCCTATAGTTCCTGTGTTTTGGGGTATCTGTGGGTGAACTAAAACTATGTTAAACATAACTCATCTTTCCTATTTTCTAAATCTTTCACTATCTTTTGCAAACAATCACTGACTGTGAATCTTATATCATTATAGCTAATTTTAGTTTTATCTATATACTCAAATGAGATATTAAACTCTTAGAAGCAGGGAAATATCGGTTATATACTTGCTATCTCTTACTTTGATGATATTGTAGCAAATATTTAAAAATTTAGCAATATCTTTTTCAACTCATCCAAGTCTTATAGAACAGGGTTTTCTTGAAAAGATTGTAATAAAGTAGGTTACTTAGGAACTCTAAGCCTCATACCTACTTTTAAGTTGTTAGGATTAGATAGGAGATCCGGATTTGCTTCAAAAATTTTTTTATACATTGACGATTTTCCATAAGCTCTTAAAGCGATACTTGAGAGTGTATCTCCGGCTTTTACGGTTATAGTCCTCATCGCATTTTTTCTTATGATAATCTCTTTAGTTATTTTTTTAGTATATGCACTTTTTAGTATCTTTTTCTTTTTTTTCTTTGATATTTTATTTATAGATGCATATAGTTTTGCTAAATCATCAACACTTCTAACCTCTTTGTGATTTATAACAACTGCATTATAAGTTATCTTCTTTTTTATAACCTCATCTTTTATTTTTTTATTTGCTAATTCTTCAAGTCTTTTTTCTTCTGTAATTTTAGGCATTTCTACCATTTCTTTAGTAGTATCTACTTGAGAATTTTGAAGGGATTTTAAAAGCTCACTATCTTCTGATTTTTTTATATCTTCTGCTACAACCTGATTTTTTTGATTTTTCCCTATCTCTTCTAAAACTAGTTTTATAATAAGAGCTAATTCTTCTTTTTTTAATTTTGGACTAGTAGCTTCTTTAGGCACAATTTTCTGAGTATTCTGAGTATTTGGTAAAATTTTTTTTTGGTTTTGAGTGTTTACACTTTCATTTTTAATAACATATCTATATCCCCATATAGACAAAAATATTATAAAAATTATCAATGCCAGAATAGATAGTGATTTGACAACTATACTGAACCAATCAGGGTTATCTTTTTCAACTCTAAATCTAAAATATTCTTCATCTCTCATAATATTAAACCTTAAAAAAGTTATTCAAGGGAATCTTCAAAAATCTAGATAGTCCATAGAACTATCTAAATTTTTGGAAACTCCCTTAATATAATAACAAAAAAAATTAACTTTATGATTAGATACATAATCCTAAAGTTAATTTTTTTTTAAATTGTTACAGATTTAAACTTTTAATAACTCTTAGCATTCATCCCAATGGTCTTTAGCCGTCGGACTAAAAGCCACAAGGCTTTAGCCTTGATTTTATATATATCTTCTCATAGTATTATACCAACCGAAAAAAAACTGGTATCTTTACATTATGCTTATTTTTTTAATTTCTATTGTGTTATGTTCTTTTAATTCTAACATAATCTATCCCAAGCAATTTTTGTTCCTTTTATTAAGTCTATTTTTTGGTTGGTATTAGATAATAAAAATACAGTAGGAACCATTGAAATATAACTGTAAAGTATCCTCTATCGGAGTCTCAACTTTTTATAACTAGATATAGCACCGTGAAGCAAGAAGCCCAATATCCTAAACTTGTTTAGCACTTGGGTGGTTTACTCTGACTATTATTTTCTTAGGTTCAAAAAGTTCTTTGGCTTTTTTTACAAAGTTATGTTCTAAGATATTGTTAGGATTAACCTCTTGTGTTTTACTTACAACCTTATTTGCAATACAACTACTTGAACTATTTTCTTTTATTTTTAAATCCTCTTTTTTGGAAGAGTTTTCAAGAGCTTTTTTTTCTACTGTTTTTATGGATATCTTTGTATCTATGGTAAAACACTCTTTTACAAAGTATTTTATGATAGAGGAGCTCTTTCTTAATATCTCTTTACACTTATCTTGTGCTGATGATGTCAAGTTTAAAGTATCATTTTCAAAAGAGATAAACTCTATACTCTTTTCAAAACACTCTCCAAGCTCATAGTTTCTATCATAAAGTAACTTTCTTAGTTTTTCAAAACTATTTTTTTTATTTGTTTTTTGACTGATGCTATTTTGAGTAGGGATTGTAATATTTATATTGTCTTTTATAGGTGGCATCTTACTTTCTAAAGACTCTATCATATCATCTATATCTTTGAGTTTTAAAGCCTCTATCATTTTAAAAAATGTAAGAGTCAAAACAAAACTATTGTCAGAGTTAAATTGCAAAAGATTTTTTGATTCGCTTAAGATTCTAAAAAATCTCTCTATAAGCATCAGTGAAAATTTTGGATCATTTGCTAAAAATCTCTCTTTTAAGTATGAGATAAACTCATCTAAAACAACTTCAGCTTCATACTCCTCTAATTCTTTTATAAAACTTACAAGTGTATCTTTATCTTTGTTTAAGATAGTATCAACTAACTTTTCAAAAAACTTGGGATCCAAAACTCCAAGCATCGATGTGACACTTTTTACATCTATAAAACTATTTGTGTAGATGATGACTTGATCTAGAAGAGTTAAAGTATCTCTTAGTGAGCCATTACCTGCACGAGCTATTATTTTTAGGGCTTCATCTTCATACCCTATATTTTCTAAGTCTAAAATATGCGATATATGTTTGATAACATCAGTTTGCGAAATCTTCTTAAATCTAAAATGTTGTGTTCTTGAAAGTATGGTTGCTGGAAGCTTCAATGGATCTGTAGTTGCCAAGATAAACTTTACATACTTTGGTGGCTCCTCTAAGGTTTTTAAGAGGGCATTGAAAGCTTCACGAGTAAGCATATGAACTTCATCTATGATAAAGATTTTAAATCTTCCCAGATTTGGTTTATACTTTGTTTGCTCTATGAGTCCTCTTATATCATCTATCTTTCTACTACTTGCACCATCCATTTCTATGATATCTATGTGTCTTCCTTCATTTGCCATTTTACAGTTTTCACAACTCTCACAAGGAGTTGAAGATATACCGTTTTGGCAAAGTAGAGCTTTTGCAAAAATTCTCGCAGTTGAAGTTTTTCCACTTCCTCTAAGCCCTGAAAAAAGATATGCATAAGAGAGTCTTTTAGTATTTAATGCAGAGGTTAAAGTTACTCGGACACTCTCTTGTCCTATAAGTTTATCAAAGGATGAAGGACGATATTTTAGTGCTAAAACTTCACTCAAAGTAAAACCTTTTTTATTGTATTGTATCCAAATCTAACCATTTTTTTGCAACTTTTTTTAAACTATCTGGATTTTCAGTTGCAAAAAACTTTATATCTGTTTTTTCAAAAACTTTTTTTAAATTGTATTCTTTCTTTAAAAACTCTACAACAGCATCTCCAGAATGGATAAGTTTTGAGTTTGGAAAGTATTTAGACAAAGCATCAGCTATAAGTGGAAAGTGAGTGCATCCTAGTATGATGGCATCAGGTTCACTGATATCCTTAAAGTAGTGTTTTATAGTGCTTTCTAAAATATCTCCGCCAAAAAGTCCCTCTTCAACGATAGGAACAAAGAGCGATGGGGCTATAGAAAAACTATTTTTATATCCCTTTTGCTCTAAAAGGTTTTTATACTGGTTGCTATTGATAGTTGCTTTTGTTCCAAGTATGAGGATAGAGGAGTTTTTATCTTTTAAAGAGTTTTCTACTGCTAAAACTCCTGGCTGTATAACTCCTGTTACTTTAAAAGGAGCTTGTTTTTGAAGTTCTTCTAAAGCATAAGCACTTACGGAGTTACAAGCTGTTATAAGGATATCTATATCAAAGTTTTTAAAAAATTCTAGTGCTTCAAGGGAATATCTTATGATAGTATTTTTATCTTTTATGCCATATGGAACCCTGGCAGTATCCCCATAGTAGATGATTTCACTAAAAAAACCACTCAAAAGAAGGGACTTTACAACAGTAAGTCCCCCAACACCACTATCAAAAACCCCAGCCCTCATAATTTCCTACTTCCTACTTCCTACTTCCTACTTATTTTTATGCTCCATCATTCATAATAGACAAAAACTCATTATTATCTCTAGTCTTTCTCATCTTTAAGTATAAAAACTTAAGGGCTTCTATATCGTCCATCTGACTCATAACAGATCTTAAAGCCCAAACTTTTTGTAGTTTATCATCTCCAAGCAGAAGTTCCTCTTTTCTTGTTCCAGATTTCAAGATACTTATAGCCGGATAGATTCTTCTATCGCTAATATTTCTATCAAGGACACACTCACTATTTCCCGTTCCTTTAAACTCTTCAAAGATAACTTCATCCATCTTGCTTCCAGTTTCTATGAGAGCAGTTGATATGATAGTTAAGCTTCCACCATTTTCTATATTTCTTGCAGCTCCGAAAAATCTCTTTGGCTTGTGTAGAGCATTTGCATCTACACCACCACTTAAAACTTTTCCACTTGATGGAGTTACAGTGTTGTAAGCTCTTGCAAGTCTTGTTATACTATCAAGAAGTATAACAACATCTTTTCCAATCTCAACAAGTCTCTTTGCTCTTTCTATGACAAGCTCTGCTACTCTCACATGGTTGTTTGCGGGAAGATCAAAAGTTGAGCTAAAAACCTCTCCATTTACACTTCTTTGCATATCGGTAACCTCTTCAGGTCGCTCATCTACAAGCAAAACCATAAGATTTACCTCTGGATGATTTCTTGAGATTCCGTGGGCCAACTCTTTTAAAAGCTCGGTTTTACCAGTTCTTGGAGGTGCAACGATAAGTCCCCTTTGTCCCTTTCCAAAAGGGGTAAAAAGATCCATAACACGACCGGTTAATTTGTTCGCATCATACTCTAACTTCAGTTGTTCAGCAGGATAAAGTGGAGTTAAGTTATCAAATAGAGGACGATTTCTTATATCTTTTAGAGGCATGTAATTTACAGCTTCTATCTTTAAAAGTGCATAATATCTCTCTTGATCTTTTGGTTGTCTAACCTGCCCTGTTACTATATCACCAGTCCTGAGAGCAAACTTTCTTATCTGTGTTGCACTAACATAGGCATCATGGGAGCTATTTGAAAAATTTACATCTGTGCTTCTTAAAAATCCATACCCATCATGGGCAATTTCTAGGATACCTGTAAAGAGGATATATCCTCCTTGACTAACCTGAGACTTCAATATCTCAAAAATAAGATCTTGTCTTTTTAATTGGTGTGGATTTTCAACATTTAACTCGTCTGCAATCTCAAGTAACTCTTCTAAACTTTTTGCTCGTAAATCCTCTATCTTATGTCCTTGAACCGGAGTGTGTGTTCTTTGATACTGTTTTCTGTAGTTGTTATTTTGTTTTTTTTCACCATTTTGTTCTTGGTTTTGTTGATTTTGTTCAGATTTTTCCATACTACCTTCTTTTGGAATTTCCTTTTGTAAGAATCTTTAAGTTTTGTGAGTATTTGAAACTTAAACAGGCTTTTTGATTGTAGTTAAATTTTGATTAAAAGTCAAGAAGATTGGGGAGGGAAAGCCCCAAAATTTTTTTTACTTAACACGAATAGGTTGAAGTAAACTCAAATGCTGTTGGTCTAGCTTCATTAGGCCATACTTGTCTTTCAAACTGATAATGTTGATATGTATCTATAAACTCATCAGTCATAACAGGTTTTAAGAAATCATTGTCAGCTATAAGTCCTTCGAGTGCTTCTCTTAGAGTATGAGGCATTTGAGGAATATTTTTTTCTCTAATCTCATCTAGACTCAACTCGAAAAGATCCTCATTCATAGGTCCAACCGGAACATCTTTGTTTTTGATACCATCAAGTCCGGCTAAAAGTAAAACTGCAAATGCTAGATATGGGTTAGCAGTTGAGTCAGGAAATCTTGTTTCTATCCTTGTAGCAGCCTCTCCAGCTCCATAAGGAATTCTACAAGCTGCCGATCTGTTCTGGCTAGAGTAAGTTAAAATACTAGGAGCCTCAAACCCCGGAATAAGTCTTTTGTAAGAGTTTGTTGAAGCATTTGTAAATGCAGCAACCGCTCTTGCATGTTTAAAGATACCACCTAGATAGTTAAGTGCAGTCTCACTTAAGTTTGCATATTCTCCCTCTTTATAGAAGAGGTTTTTACCATCTTTCCAGATAGACTGGTGAACATGCATACCATTACCATTGTCTCCATATAGTGGTTTTGGCATAAATGTTGCAGTTTTTCCGTTCAGGTGAGCTACCATCTTTACTACATACTTATACTTTTGAACATTGTCAGCAGCTTCTATAAGAGTTCCAAACTTGATACCTATTTCACCCTGAGCTTGTGCAACTTCGTGGTGTCCTAAAACAACCTCCAATCCAACATCTTCTAAAACTTGCATCATCTCAGCTCTTAAATCCACCATACTATCTATCGGCATAACCGGAAAGTAACCACCTTTAGTTCCCGGTCTATGTCCAATATTTGCATAGTCTTCAAACTTAGTGTTCATATTCCACTCACCCTCTTCAGAGTCAACTCTATATCCTGATTGGTTTATATTATCCCATATTTGAACATCATCAAATATAAAAAACTCATTTTCAGGACCAAAGTAAGCAACATCACCAATACCAGTTTCTTCTAAGTATTTTAGAGCTTTTTTAGCTATACTTCTTGGACACTTCTCATAAGCTTGTCCTTTGTATATATCAAATACATCACAGAAAACTATAATAGTTGGATCAGCTGTAAAAGGATCTAAAAATGCAGTCTCTACATCCGGTTTTAAAAGCATATCAGATTGATTTATAGGTTGCCATGCCTCTATAGAAGAACCATCAAAAGGAAGCCCTTTTTCTAACATATCAGCATCAACTGCTTTCATTCTGTAACTTATATGATGCCAAGCACCTTTTATATCTGTAAATCTAAAATCAACATACTCTACTTCATTTTTGTCACAAAAGTCAAAAAACTCCTCAACACTATTTACAAATTTTCCCATCTTTTCTCCTAATAAAATTTTAATATCATAATTATAGCCAATATCTATAAAAATATATAGATGTTTGTTGTTTAAAAATTAAGCAGTTTTCTATCTCTTTTTTCAAAAATAGCACATTTATTGAAGGAAAAGTTAGATAAAACCTCTTTTAATCTATCTTCATACCTACAAACTTCATCCGGTTTATGAGCATCACTTCCAAAAGTTATAGGTATATCATACTCCTTTATCATTTCTAAAATATCATATGATGGATAGAGTTCATTTATAGGTTTTTTATATCCAGCCATATTTAGTTCAACTACCAAGTTAGATTTTTTTATCTCTTTTATAGCATCTTTTGCTATGAGTTTTACTTCTTTTTTTGGTAGGTATTTAAAAACTTTTATAAGATCTATGTGTCCTACTATATCAAAAAGTCCGCTCTTTGCCAACTCTTTTATAGTATCAAAGTAGTCTTGCCAAATCTTATCTATATCTTTGTTTTTATACTCTCCTATAAACTTTGGATTGTCAAATCCCCATCCGTTTAAAAAGTGAACTGAGCCTATTAGATAGTCAACATTTGCTTTTAAAACTCTCTCATCCATATAGTTTGGTAAAAAATCAACCTCATATCCCAAAAGTATCTCTATATCATCTTTGTACTTTTCTTTTAAAGTAGATATGGAGTTTTCATACTTTTTCATATCATCAAAACTCATACGATACTCTTTATCAAACTCCATAGGAGCATGGTCGCTAAAACCGAAATGTTTTACTTTTTTTTCTATAGCCTTTTGTATATACTCCTCTACCTCTCCTATAGCGTGGTTACATAATTTAGTATGGTTGTGTATATCAGCTATCATAGAGCAACCTTTATCGATGAAGTTTTTTCCATTTATCGTAGTAATTATAACAAAAAGTTCTATATTAACTTGAATTTGGTGATATGCCATATCTGTAGCTTTACAAGTTCACTCATAAGTAAAGCACAAAAGATAAAAACTACACCGTAGCATAATCAGGAAGTTGAGGTTATTAGAAAGTTTTGGAAAAAATAACTTCTTCCTGCTATAATACTTTGAAATATCAAAAAGGTTATATTTTGAAAAAAGTAGAACTACTTTCACCTGCTGGAAATTTTGAAAAACTAAAGATAGCTTTAGCCTATGGAGCTGATGCTGTTTATGGAGGAGTTAGTCACTTCTCCCTTCGTATAAGAAGTGGAAAAGAGTTTGACTATGACTCTTTCAAAGAGGCTATAAAATACACTCACCAAAAAAATAAAAAGATATATGTAACGATAAACGGTTTTCCTTTTAACAACCAACTTCCATCTCTTAAAAAACATATCAAAAAGATAAGCGATATGAATCCCGATGCCCTGATAGTTTCAACTCCGGGAGTTATAAAGTTAGCTAAAGATATAGCTCCTAATATTCCACTTCATCTTTCAACTCAAGCAAATGTTTTAAACTATCTTGATGCTGAAGTTTTTTATGAGATGGGAGTAGAGAGAATCATAGCAGCCAGAGAGATAGGTTTACAAGACTTGATAGATATAAAAAAGCACTTACCAAAGTTAGAAATAGAGGTTTTTGTGCATGGAAGTATGTGTTTTGCTTATAGTGGAAGATGCCTTATAAGTTCTATCCAAAGTGGAAGAGTGCCAAATCGAGGAAGTTGTGCAAATGATTGTAGGTTTGATTATAACCTATATGTAGAAAACCCAGATGACGGAACGGTGCTAAAACTTGAAGAGGATGAGTATGGAACTCATGTGATGAATGCAAAAGATATGAATCTTATAAATCATATAGATAAGATACTAAAAAGTGAAGTGGTAGATAGTCTAAAGATAGAGGGAAGAACAAAAAGTCCCTACTATACAGCAGTAACCGCAAGAGCTTACAGAAGTGCCATAGATGACTACTATGATGGGGAGTTTAATCCTAAAGTTTATGAAAAAGAGCTTTTAACAACAAAACATAGAGGCTTTTCAGAGGCATATCTTTTTTCAAGACCTTATGAAAAACACGATACTCAAAACCATTTTACCGCATTAAGCAAGGGAACCTATGAGGTAAGTGGTTTGGTTTTAGAAGATGGCAAGAGTTTTATGTGTAAATATAAAACTTTACCAAATCAAAAAATAGAGTTAATCTTCCCAAAAGACAAAAAGATTGAGCTTGGCAAAAGTGAGATAGGAAGAGTTTTTAAAGAGGATGATAACTATTTTGTGGAGTTTTACAAAATAGAAACTATCGAAGGAAAAGAACTTGACAGTGTTCATAGCGGATACTTAGTGCCTATAAAACTCCCTGTTAAACTTCCGGCTTTTTCCATACTTAGACAGAAAGTATTATAGCCATATCTTTTACATATTTCCAGTTAAGGCACAAAAATCGTTTGTATTTATTAGTAGGAGTTACTAAGTGTTAAAACTAAATCAAGTCTATTTTAGAAATTTTCTAATTATTTTTTTTATTACACTATTTTTAACTACATTTTTAGGCTATTTTTTACTTAAAAATATAGAAACAAGCAATTATAAGATGATGCTTCAAAACTTGATAAAAGAGTATGCTATTTTTGAAAATAGCCTTAAAAGTAAGAGCCAAGTGATAAAAAGGATAAAATCAAAAACAGATGTCCGCGTAACTATTATAAATAAAAGTGGTAAAGTTTTATTTGAGAGTGATAGAAAAATAAATGGTATGCAAAATCATCTAAACAGACCGGAAATCCAAGAAGCTTTAAAAAATAGTTTTGGAAGTAGTGTAAGATACTCTCATACTTTAAAAAAAGATATGCTCTATGTTGCAAAGTTCAATAAAGATAGATTTATCAGGATGGCATATCCTTTGGAAAGTATTCAAGAAAAGTTTTTAAAGTTTTGGTTTCAAACGATACTACTTTTTGGTTTTACTTTGGCACTTTCACTCTATGTGGCTTATAAAATAAATCAAAATGTTACAAATGACTTAAAAGTTATAAAAAGATCTCTACAAAATCTTTTGCAAAATCGTTATGATATTTTAACAGAAACAGATAGGATAAAGTGTTGTAAAGAATTTGCGGTTATATACGAAAGGATTATAAAAGTTTCAAAAAGGTTAAAAAAAAGAGATGAACAAAAGAAAAAATATACTAAAAGACTTAAAAATATAAGCAAAAAACAAGGGGATATCATTTCTGCGATAAGTCACGAGTTTAAAAATCCAGTCTCAGCAATACTCGGTTTTTCACAAACAATAAAAGATGATAATAATTTAAGTCCAAAAATGAGAAAAAGATTTATAGATAAGGTGATAAAAAATGCAAATAAAATCTCTATTATGATAGATAGACTATCCTTTGCAGTGAAAATAGAAAATGAAAATCTCACTCTGCAAAAAAGTGAGTTTGAGATAAAACCGCTTTTAAACTATGTCCAGGATACACTTTTGCAAAAATATAAGGATAGAAAAATAATCATAGAAGCTGATGATATAAAGATAGTAGCAGATAAAACGATGATGGAAAATCTTCTTATAAACCTAACTGAAAATGCTCTAAAATATTCTGAAGATGAGGTTATTATAAAAGTTAGAGATGAAAAGTTAGCTGTTATTGACAAAGGCATAGGTATAAAAGAAGAAAACTTAAAAAAGATAACAAATAGATTTTTTAGAGTAGATACTCTTAAGTGGGATAACTCTATTGGTCTTGGACTTTATATAGTAAAATATATACTAAAACTTCATAAAACTCAACTAATAATAGATACTAAATATGGAAAGGGAAGTTCTTTTTGGTTTAGTTTAAAGCAATTTATTAGTAGGAGATAAAGATATGAACACACTAACACTTAGAATACCCAATAGCAAATATTCAAAAAATTAGCAATATCTTTTTCAGCTCATCCCTGTCTTGGGAAATGGGGTTTTATTGAAAGGATTGTGATAATGTGATAAAAAACAAAAGCCCAAAAAAGGACTCGAACTTTTAGATAAGATAGAGAAAAATCTCTAACTTATCAAACTCTCATCAAGTTTCAACTCTTCATTATCCATCACACTAACACCCTTTTTCAAAACCATCTTAGCAACTTTTTTAGCTTTTTTGAGTGAGTGCATCTTATAAGTTCCACATTGATACTTGTTTAACTCTGGTATATCTTTTTTCTTTTTAACTTTCAAAATATCTTTTACAGACTCTTCCCAAGCCTTTGCAACCTCTTTTTCATTGGGGATACCTAAAAGACTCATATAAAATCCAGTCCTACAACCCATAGGAGATATATCTATGATTTCCACATCTTTACTATTTAAGTGTTCTCTCATAAATCCAGCAAATAAGTGTTCAAAGGTATGCATAGCCTTTGCACTAAACATATCTTTATTAGGTTTAAAAAATCTCAAATCAAAAACAGTTATAACATCCCCACTTGGTGTCTTCATAGTTTTGGCAATCCTCACCGCAGGAGCTTTCATCTTTGTATGATCTACCATAAAACTGTCTAACATAGGCATAAATCAATCCTTTTGTTGTGGTTTTTGGTTATTGTAGCATTTTAAAACTAATTTTAGGAGAAAAATGGAACTCAATGATAAAGTTTCAGCAAAATATCACAAAATTTTAAACCAAACTTAAACATATTTTTGTTCAAAAAGTTTTGATGTAAAAATCTCATCATATTTGCAAATTTTTTTAAATTCAGTAATTCAGTCATAGTTGGTGCACTCTCCAAATCTATTGCTATATAAGAACCTCTTTTTTAGTGTATTTTTGATAAAATGGCGACGATTTTTATATAAAGGTCAAAGATGAATAAATCACTTTTAGTTGAGATAGGTGTTGAAGAGCTTCCTGCGATACCTTTTTTAAAAGAGTTTCCAAATATAAAATTAAAATGGAAAAATGTCTTAAAAGAGTATGGGTTAGAAAGTGAGTGTAACTTTTTTTATACTCCAAGGAGATTTATTTTTTCTCATAACAGTTTTAAAAAGATTCAAGATGATTTGGTTGAAGAGCTTTATGGAGCTCCTGTTGAGATAGCTTTTAAAGATGGTAAACCAACTCCAGCAGCTTTTGGTTTTGCTAAGAAGTGTGGAGTGGATATAAGTGAGGTTAAAGTTTCAAAAAAGGGAAATAGGGAGGTTTTATACTATAAAAGGATTACAAAGGGAAAAGAGTCGATAGAGCTTTTGGGTGAGATAGTAGAAAAGTTTTTAGACTCTTTACACTTTGGAAAGTCTATGAGATGGGGAAGTCAAACAAAAAGTTTTATAAGGCCTATAAGATGGATAGGAGTGATGCTAGGAAGTGAGATAGCTTCATTTGAGATTTTCGGAGTAAAGAGTTCAAACCTTACCTATCCTCATAGAACCATCTCTTATGAACCTATAAAATATAGTTCTAAAGATGAGTTTTTTGAGATTTTAGAAAAATCTGGAATTATATATAAACAAGATAAAAGAAGAGAGAAAATCTTATCTGAATTTAAAGATATAGAGCAAAAAGAGGAAGTCTCTATAGAGTTAGATGAAAAGCTTTTAAAAGAGGTTGTAACTATAACAGAGTATCCAACTGCACTTTTAGGAAAGTTTGATGAAGAGTTTTTAAAGCTTCCACCAGAAGTCATCATAACAAGTATGAAAGAACATCAGAGATATTTCCCCGTTTTTAAAGATGGAGAACTTACAAACCGTTTTGTAGTGGTTTCAAATGCTTTAACAGATGACTTTTCAAAAGTTATAGAGGGTAATCAAAAGGTTTTAAGAGCAAGACTTAGTGATGCTATGTTCTTTTATGAAAATGATCTTAAAAACAGACTAAATCCTGAGTCTTTAAAAAATATAACTTTTATGAATGAGCTTGGAAGTGTCTATGATAAAGAGTTGAGAGAGTTAAAAATAGCAAACTATTTAAATAAAAAATATAATATCTCTAGTGACAAACTTATCAAAAAAGCGATTATCTACTCAAAAGCCGACCTAGTTACAGATATGGTTTATGAGTTTACGGAGCTTCAAGGACTTATGGGATACTACTATGCAAAAGAGCAAAATTTCGAAAAAGAGGTCTGTTTAGCCATAAAAGAACAGTATTTACCGGATGGAGAGGATAGTAAACTTCCAAGTAGCGATTTCTCAGCTATAATTGCTCTTTCAAATAAACTTGACTCTTTTTTAGCTCTTTTTAGTATAGGTAAGATTCCAACAGGAACTAAAGATCCCTTTGCACTAAGAAGAGCAACTTTGGGTATTATAAAGATAGTTCTCGATAGGGAATTTTCTTTTGATATAACTAAAGATATAAAGGCACTTTTAAGTGAGTATAAAGAGTTTGATACAAAAGTTTTAGAAGAGTTTTTTATAGAAAGACTTTTGGGTTATTATCCTATTAATAAATCTCTTGTAAAATCCGTGCTTGATAGTGGAGAAAGAGATCTTATTGCGATAGATAAGAAGGTAAAAGCACTAAATGAGATAGCAAATCAGAGTGACTTTAAAGAGAAGTTTTCCACTTTCAAAAGAGTTGCAAATATCATAAAAGATATGGATATGGATAGAAACTTAGAGATTAAAGAGGAGCTTTTTAAAAAAGAAGCAGAAAAAAATCTTTATAACTTTTATATTAAGGCTAGTAAAAAGGAGTATGATAGCTTTAAAGAGAAGCTTGAAGCTCTTTTTGGTTTAAAGCCCTATATAGATAGCTTTTTTGATACAGTTATGGTAAATGATAAAGATGAAAAGATAAAAGAAAATAGAAAAAACCTTATCGGCTCTATTTATAAATCTTTCAAATCTATAGCCGATATAAAGGAAATTTCTATCTAATTTTGATAGGATTAAATTAAGGAGAGAGTTTATATGAGAAGAAGTATGATTAAAGGTATGATTGTAGGTGGACTACTTGTTGGTTCTTCACTATTTGCAGATAGTATGGTGACTATGTCTCAAGAGAGACTTGAAGCTTTAGCAAAATATACAAAAGTTATTCAAACAGTTGAAAAATACTATGTAGATGATATAAACATAACGGAGATTGTAAACAAATCACTAGAAGGTTTGATGTCAAACCTTGATGCACACTCCTCTTTTATGACAAAGAAAAAGTATGATGATATGAAAGTTCAAACCGACGGAGAGTTTGGAGGACTTGGTATAACTGTCGGTATGAGAGATGGTGCTTTAACAGTTATAGCTCCGATAGAGGGGACTCCTGCGGACAAAGTAGGACTTAAAGCCGGAGATATTATCCTTAAGATAAATGACAAATCAACTCTAAATATGACTATTGATGAAGCTGTAAATATTATGAGAGGTAAGCCAAAAACAAAGATAAACCTAACGATAGTTAGAAAGGGTGAGAGAAAACCTCTAAAATTTACTATCATAAGAGATATTATAAAAATTGATTCAGTATATACCAAAAAGATAGAGGGAAGTGATGTAGCATATATAAGGGTTACAAGCTTTGATAAAAAAGTTGTAAAAGATGTAAAAAAAGCTTTAAAAGAAAACAAAAATACAAAAGGCATCATTTTAGATCTAAGAAACAATCCAGGAGGACTTCTATCTCAAGCAGTAGGATTGGTTGACCTTTTTGTTGATAAGGGTGTTATAGTTTCACAAAAGGGGAGAATAGAGAGTGAAAATGAGATATATAAAGCGACAAGAGAGGGAACATATAAAGATATACCTATGGCAGTTTTGGTAAATGGAGGAAGTGCTAGTGCAAGTGAGATTGTCAGTGGTGCTTTACAAGATCATAAAAGAGCTATCATAGTTGGTGAGAAAACTTTTGGAAAAGGAAGTGTTCAAGTTATCCTGCCTCTTGGAAAGGGTGAGGGACTAAGACTAACAGTTGCAAGATACTATCTACCAAGCGGAAGAACTATACAAGCAAAAGGTGTTACTCCCGATATTGAGGTAGCTCCGGGAGAGGTAAAAGTGAAAGAGGAAGATGAGTTTAGCATCAAGGAGGCTGAACTTAAAAAACACCTTAAAGCAGAACTTGAAAAGACTGAGAATAAGAAAAAAAATGATAAAGTAAAAAAAGATGATAAAAAACCTAAAAAGAAAATCATAACAAAAGAGGATATCATCAAAGATGCACAACTAAAGTGTGCTATAGATGCAGTTAAAATTCAACAGATACTAAAGAAAAAGTAGGAGAGTAGTTTGCAAAAAAGAGAACTTTTATATGAGGGAAAAGCAAAAAAACTATATAAAACAGATAATGAAAATCTTCTTATAGCAGAGTTTAAAGATGATTTAACAGCTTTCAATGCAAAAAAAAAAGGTAGCGAAAGTGGTAAGGGGGCATTAAATGCAAAGATAAGTGCAAACCTTTTTAGACTTTTGGAAAAAAAAGCTGGTATAAAAACTCACTTGGTTGATGTTTTAGATGATACTCATCACTTAGTAAAAAAGGTTGATATCATCCCTATAGAGGTAGTAGTTAGAAATACCGCAACAGGAAGTTTAACAAAAAGACTGGGTATAGAAGATGGAAAGGTTCTTCCATTTACATTAGTTGAGTTTTACTATAAAGAAGATAAATTAAATGATCCTATCATTTGTAGCCAACATGCTTTGCTTATGGGACTTGTTGATAGTAGAGATAAGTTAGAAAAGTTAGTTGAGATGGGTAAAACTATAAATAGTGTCTTAAAAGAGTTTTTTGAAAAAAGAAAACTAAATCTAGTTGACTTTAAAGTGGAGTTTGGTATAGATAAAGATGGAGAGATAGTTTTAGCCGATGAGATAAGTCCTGACAGTTGTAGATTTTGGGATATGGATACAAATGAGAAGCTTGACAAAGATAGATTTAGACAGGGGATTGGTAGTGTTAAAGTTGCTTATGAAGAGGTTTTAAAAAGAATCTTAGATAAATAATTGTGGAGAGATAGATATGAAAGTAGTGGTAAATGTAAAACTAAAAGAGGGTGTTCTTGATCCTCAAGGAAAGGCAGTTTCTCATACACTAAATTCTCTTGGTTTTTCAAATGTAAATGGTGTAAGAATAGGAAAAAGAATCGTTTTAGATATAGATGAGAGTGATGAGAAAAGGGCTTTGAATGATGTTGAGACTATGTGTGAAGAGTTGTTGGCAAATACTGTTATAGAAGATTATGAGATAAAGATAGAAAAATGAGTTTTAAAGTAACTGTTATAACATTTGCAGGAACTAACTGCGACTTTGATACAAAATGGGCTTTTGAAAAGATAGGTTGTATCGTAGAGAGTGTTTGGCACAAAGATACAAAACTTCCAAAGTGTGATTTAGTTGTTTTACCTGGTGGTTTTAGTTATGGAGACTACTTAAGAAGTGGAGCTATAGCAAAGTTTTCTCCTATTATGGATGCTATAAAAGATTATGCAAAGGGAGGTGGACTTACTCTTGGTATATGTAACGGTTTTCAGATATTGGTTGAGTCTGGACTACTTCCTGGAGCTTTGAGAAAAAATGAAAACTTACACTTTATCTCAAAGCATCACTACTTAAAAGTTATAAATAACAACAATCGCTTTCTTTCTAAACTAAATGAGGGGGATTTGCTCAACATTCCTATAGCACATGCCGATGGAAATTACTACAATAGTGAAGATAATATAAAAAGGATGTATGATAAAGAGCAAATACTTTTAAAATATGTGGATGAAAGCGGAGATATAAAAAATCCAAACGGTTCAGTAGATAGTATAGCTGGTATTTGCAATGAAGATAAAAATGTTTTCGGACTTATGCCTCATCCAGAAAGAGCTATGAGTAATCTTTTGCTAAGCAAAGATGGTGTCAAAATGTTAGAAGGTTTGATAGGTTAATTGTATGAAGATATTTTTAACTCTGTTTTTGGTTTTAAATCTTTTAAGAGCAGAGTTTGTCTTTGATGATGTGATGCCTCCTGTAAAAGAGGAGATTATGGATTTTGATTCCGATACGAACGAGCTTGAAGAGATTACTCCTCAAGAGGAACTTAACAAAAATAGTGAACAAATCTTAGATGATGTTATACAAACTAAAGAGAGTTTGGAAAGTGATAGGGATTATAAAAACTCAAATGAACAAAATATCTTTTTAACTCTTCTTAACTACCCAAAAAAAGTTATACTATCTCAAAGAGTTATAGTTACTATGAAAGCAATTGTAACTAAAACAGATGTGAAAGAGATAAAAGTATATTTTCCAAAAAGTAACGGCTATCTTGTTTTAAACAAAAATACTAAGTGGATAAAACTAGATGAAAACAGTTATAAAGCTACATATTATCTAAAATATCTATCAACAAAACCAACTAACAAAAAAGTCAAAGTTGAGGTAAAATTTAAAAATCACTTAAAAAACAGCTCTTTTGTAACCATACCTAAACCAAAAGTAGTGGTTCTTAAAGGTGATGAGTTTTTTTCCAGAGTAATAGCAAAGAGTTTTAAAGTATTATCACACTCTGAAAAAAAATATGATGATAATCACAATATCGTGCTTATGGAGTTAAATGCCTCACTTTCAAATCTTGGTGATTTTAAAATTCCTTATGCAAGAAAAAGTGGTGTTGATGAGTATATAGACAAAGGTGAAATTCAAAAGGCTTATGTCTATGCTATAATAGATAACAGAGCTAAAAACTTTAAATTTAGATATTTTAACTCAAAAACAAATCACTATAAGATGATTAGTTTTGATATAGTTTTAAAAGATCAAACTCTTAGCACTCAAACAGAGTTAAATCCTCAAAAAAACAAGTATAAAATATATAAAACTATAGCTTTGTTGATAGTTACATTTATCATATTTTTGATAGCTGTCAAAAAAAGATCTATAGTTCTATCTTTAATAATGATAGCTCTTCTTGTATATATAGCCTATATAAATCTACCTTTTAAAGCTATAATGCTAAAAAAAGGTGTAGGGTTAAAAATACTTCCTACTCAAAACTCTACTATCTTTTATATAGTTCCTTATGATCTAAAAGCAACAGTTGTATATGAAAATAAAAAATATTATAAAATAATACTTCCCGATGGCAAACACATAGGATGGGTTAAAAAAAATGTTCATTGAAAGATTAAAAGCTTTATATGTCGTTATAGAGTTTACTATAAGTGTTGCTATTGTTATTTTGTTGATGAGGATTTTTAATAAAAACAACAGATTTTTTAGAAAATGGTGGGCTAAACTACAAAGATATCTCATCGGTTACTCTTTAGAGGTTATTGGTAAACCAGATAGAGATGCAAAACTACTACTTATAAATCACCAAAGTTTGATGGATATAGTTGTTTTAGAAGATAACTATCCAGCAGATATTGCTTGGGTTGCAAAAAAAGAGATAGCAAATATCCCTCTTTATGGACAGATATTAACCCTTCCAAATATGATTATCATAGATAGAAAGAGCAAATCATCTTTGATAAAGCTTTTTAAAGAGGCAAAGGATAGAGTATCTAAAGGAAGAGTTGTAGCCATATTTCCCGAAGGGACAAGAGGAAAAGGAGATAAGCTTTTAAAGTTTAAAAGTGGAGCAAAACTTGTAGCCAAAAAGTTAAAACTTAGGGTTCAACCTATAGTTATAGTTGGAACAAGAAAGCTTTTAGATTCACAAGATTTTAAAGTTGGTTTATATGGAAAGATAAAAATTATCTATCTTGACAGTATAGATCCGATGGATGATGAGGATTGGTATGAAAAACTCTATGAAAATATGAAAGAAACTTTAGCAAAACACACTAAACTTACTTGACTTTTTAACTTTGCTTTGCTAAAATCCCCTAAAAAAACAGATGGAGGATAAATTATGAGCAAATATGAATTTCAAACAGAAATAACACAGCTTTTAGATCTTATGATACACTCTCTTTATTCAAACAAAGAGATATTTTTAAGAGAGCTTATCTCAAATGCTTCTGATGCTTTGGATAAGTTAAAGTATCTAACTCTTACTGATGAAAGATTTAAAGACTATAACTTTGATCCAAAGATAGTTTTAAGACTAAGTGAAAAAGATAAAACTATTACTGTTATGGATAATGGTATAGGTATGGATGAAGATGATCTTAAAAAGCATCTTGGAACTATCGCAAAAAGTGGAACAAAAAGCTTTTTAGAGAGTTTAAAAGATGATAAGAAAAAGACAAGTGAACTTATAGGACAGTTTGGAGTTGGATTTTATTCTGCCTTTATGGTTGCAGATAGAGTAGAGGTTTTGACTAAAAAAGCCGGAAGTGAAAAAGCTTATAAGTGGGAGAGTGATGGTAGCGGAAGTTATGAGATAAAAGAGATAGAAAAAGCTGAAGATGGAACAGAGATCATCTTACATATAAAGGAAGCTGAATATGAGTTTGTTTCGGAATATAGGATAGAGAATATAGTTTCAAAATACTCAAATCATATTCCTTTTTCTATATTTATGGAAAAAGAGGAAGAAAAAGATAGCAAAAAAGAGATAAAATTAGAACAGATAAACAAAGCATCAGCACTCTGGAGACAACCAAAGAGTGAGTTAAAGGATGAAGATTATAACAACTTCTATAAACAAACTTTCCATAACAGTGAAGATCCGCTTTTACATATCCATACAAAAGCAGAGGGAACTTTAGAATACACAACTTTATTTTATGTCCCTAAAAAGGCTCCGTTTGATATGTATAGGGTTGATTATCAAAGTGGGGTTAAACTTTATGTTAAAAGAGTCTTTATCACAGATGATGATAAAGAGTTGTTGCCTACATATTTGAGATTTATAAGAGGTATATTTGATGTTGAGGATCTTCCGTTAAATGTAAGTAGAGAGATACTTCAAGAAAATATCATTTTAACAAAAGTTAAAAAAGCTTCTGTTAAAAAGATACTTAGTGAGCTTAAAAAGTTAAAAAATAAAGATTTTGAAAAGTATAAAGAGTTTTATAGTGAGTTTGGAAAAGTGTTAAAAGAGGGTATTATGAGTGAGTTTGAAAATCGCGACCTTCTTTTAGACCTTCTTTTGTTTAAAACAAACAGATCCGAAGAGCTTATAGACTTAGAGACTTATCTAAAAAATATGAAAGAGGATCAAAAAGAGATCTTCTATCTTATAGGTGAGGATTATAAACAGTTAAAGAGTTCACCACACTTAGAAGAGTATGATGAAAAGGGTATCGAAGTTCTTTTGATGGATGATGAAGTTGATAGCATCGTTATACCAAATATCGGTGTTTACAAAGAGAAAAACTTTAGAAGTGTAACAGAGGTTGAGAGTGAGGATAAAGATGTTGAAGAGTTGAAAAAAGATTTTGCAGATATCTTAGTAAAGATAAAAGAGGAGCTTAGAGATGATGTTAAAGATGTTAAACTTACAAAAAGGCTTAAAAACTCTCCAGCTTGTTTAGTTTATGATAAAAATGATCCAGACTTTATGATGCAACAGATGATGAGACAGATGGGACAAACAAATATGCCACAAATCAAACCTATTTTAGAGATAAATCCATCTCATACTATCTTTGAAAAGTTAAAAGATAGTAAAGATTTAGCAAAGATAAAAGAGGTCTCTCACATAGTTTTAGACTTAGCAAAACTAAATGAGGGTATGAAACTAAATGATTTAGCTGATTTTACAAAAAAAGTAAGCGAACTTTTGGCAAAGGATATATGAAAAAGTTTATCCTTCTTATTACGATAGCTTTTTTGCTTTTTGCAAAAACTATCGTGATAGATAACTTCCAAACGGATATTTTTTCCAAACAAAATAGTGGCTTACAAAAGATAAAAATTACAAAATAAACATGATATTAAATTAAGTTTATTTTAATATATCTTTTTATAAAATCTTTAGGAGAGTGCACCAACATGGTAACCACTTGAAGTATCAAAAGATACTAAAACAAGTGGGTATAATCTATCCAAGATTTCCACATCTAAAAAAGGATAAGAACCATGTTGGCAAATAATATTTTATCATATAAAGATAAAGACTTTCTCAAAGATACATCAGAACCCTTACAGATATAGGGTTTTAACTCTCTTTAACCAAAGAATTAGCATTAATTTGATAAAATAAGCAACTTTTTATAAATGGTATGCATATCGTTTGTGGCGGACAATGATG
>CAZUPK010000061.1:0-5483 GCA_964622255.1 uncultured Campylobacterales bacterium | reverse complement strand
ATAACTGTTACATCCTCAGTCCAGTCAGCTGGAGTTTTAGTAGTGTTTGCACTTTTAATAGCTCCTTCATATGCAGGTTTTATTCAACAAAAGATACAACCATTTTTGTTTGCAACTATATTTGGCTCCATAGGCATTGTTATAGCTTTAATCTTTTCATATAACTTTGATTTGCCAACAGGTTATACTATTATATTTGTAACAGTATTAAGCTCTTTATCTTTTGTTGTGTTTAAAAGTTTATTGCCAAATTTAAGATGAAAGTAAAGATATATTACAAACACACAGATTTAGGTGGAATAGTTTACCACTCAAACTATATAGATTTTTGTGAGATGGCTAGAAGTGAACTCTTTTTTAAAAGAGGAAAATCCCCAGTTATTGGTGGTTGCCACTTTGCAGTAAAGAGCTTAAAATGCAACTTTCTAGCACCTGCATATCTTGGAGATGAATTAGAAGTAAAAACAGAAGTAAGAAAAATAAGATCAGCATCAGTTGAACTATTTCACAAAATAGTAAAAGATAAAAATAATAAAACAATTTTTACAGCTGAAGTTACTTTAGTCTTCTTATGTAGAGGTATGAAGATAACAAAAATAGATGAAGAAACAAAAAATTTTTTTAAAGATTTTAAACCATAATGAAATACTATTTCATAAAAAACAAAAAAATTATTATAATTAAAAAATCTAACCAAAGGAGGAAAGACTAAAAAATGTCAATACTAAAGGCTAAAACTAATATAGAAAAAATTTATTCAAAAAATCACAAAATATCTAAAATACTTTTAAACCATAAAAGCTTTGGTAAAGATAAATAACCTTGCTAAGCATAAAACAAGCATTAAAAAAAGCTACTTATGAGTTAAGAGATCTTAAAAATCCTCAAAAGGAAGCAAGACTTCTTCTTTCTTTTTTTTTAGATAAAAATATGATTTACCTTACTTTAAATGAAAATCAAGAGGTAGATGAAAGTTTTTTTGAACTTGTTAAAAAGAGAAAGCAAGATATGCCTATGGAATATATAACTAAAAAAGTAAGCTTTTACAGTGAAGAGTTTTTTTGTGATTTTGGAGCTTTGATACCTCGTCCAGAAACCGAGCTTCTTATCGATGAAGTATTAAAACTACCTCTTCCACCATCTCCTAAAATTGCAGAAATAGGAGTTGGAAGCGGTATTATCTCTATTATGTTAAAAAAGCTTATTCCCTTTTCTATCATAACCGCAACTGATATAAGTTTAGATGCCATAAAAGTTGCAAAAAGAAACTGTGAACTTCATAACACAGATATAGAGCTTATACACACTTCATATCTTAATGGGGTAAAAAAGGAGTTTGATATCATAGTTTCAAATCCCCCATATATAAAAAATAATGAAAAACTTGATAAAAATTTAGATTATGAACCGCAAAATGCACTTTTTGGTGGAGATAGCGGAGATGAGATATTAAAAAATATAGTTGATTTAGCTATAATGAAAAGGGTTAAGTTTTTAGTTTGTGAAATGGGTTATAATCAAAAAAAGCCTATGAGGAAGTATCTTAATAAAAAAGGTTTGACAAAGTATCGCTTTTATAAAGATTTTGCAAACTTTGATAGGGGTTTTGTTGTTGAGTTTGATAGAGTTTAAAAATGTAGTAAAAAAGTTCGGCACTAAAGAGGTTTTAAAAGGTTTAAACTTCAAAGTTAAAAAAAATGATATAGCAGTTATTATGGGACCCTCTGGAACCGGTAAATCAACAGTTATAAAACATATAGTTGGACTTTTAAAACCTACAAGTGGAGATATTTTAGTTGATGGTATCAGTGTTCCAAAATGCAGTGAAAAAAAGCTTTTGGCTCTTAGAAAAAGAATAGGATTTACCTTTCAGTTTGGAGCTTTATTTGATAGTATGAACATTTATAACAATATCTCTTTTCCACTAGATGAGCATACAAAACTATCTAGAAAAGAAAAAGATAAAAAGATAGAGAAGTCTCTAGAATTAGTCGGACTAAATCCAAAAGAAGTTTTACATCTCTTTCCACATGAGTTAAGCGGTGGTATGCAAAAAAGAGCTGCCATAGCAAGAACTACCATACTTCATCCTGAAATCATACTCTATGATGAACCCACAAGCGGACTAGATCCGATAGCTAGTGATCTCATAAGTCGTTTGATAGTAAAACTAAGAAATGAGCTTGGTATAACTTCGATAGTCATCTCTCACGATATAAAAGAGAGTTTTAAGATAGCTGACCAGATGATTATGCTATATAACGGTTATGTTAAAGCTGACAATAAACCGGAGTTTTTTAAAACAACTAACGACCCTATCATCAGACAGTTTATAGATGGCATTAGTAACTTGGCATTAGTAACTTAAAAATAATACCGAATAGAAAGGATTTTTATGAAACACCTGACTTAGCCCATCAAACCATAATACCCCAAAAGTCAAGACAACTCTTAATTTTTTTTAATTCCCTTGCCACTATGCTACCTTTAGTAACACTGTATTCTTAGTGATACTATTTGTTTGCTTCAAAAAGAGATTATAAGATAACAATGCCATTATCCTTTAATGTTTGTGTATGAATAAAGCTCGTATATTGTGAGCCTTGATCAGTATTGAATATTTCAGGTTTAGGATGGTTTTTGAGTGCTTCACTTAACACATCCATAACAAAGTCTGTATCCATAACATTAGATATCTTCCAAGATAACACTGCTTTAGAATACCAGTCAATTATTGCTGCAAGATAAACTGTTCCACCATTGATTTTGATATAGGTGATATCAGTTGACCATACTTTATTTGGTTTGTTGATTTCTACATCTTTAAGTTTGTATGGATATTTAGGATGAGCTTCATCAGCTATAGTTGTTGATATTGGTTTAACAGCGAGTATTGCTTTAATTCCTAACTCCTTACGATATTTTGATACTGTATTTAAAGATACATTATATCCTTCTTGTAATAGTTGTCTATACACTTTCTCTTCTCCATATATGCACATAAACTCATCCTCAGCTATCTCTTTGATTCTTTGTCTAATCGCCTCTTTTTTTGGATTTACTTTTCTTTCATAATAGTTATAGCTTCTACTAATTCCAAGCAATGTATGTTTTTTTGATGGCGCTATTAATCTATCTTCTTTGACAGTTTGGACTTGCGCCATCTTTCTTTTAGTTGATAAGTCCAAACTCATAAGCAGGTTCCAAAAAGATAAAATATCTTTTTGGAGTCCTGTCTTTCCCACTGCTGGGTCTCTCTCTACTGTAAGTTTACCTACAGTCTTTGCATATTTATCTACTTTTTTCTCTAACTCTTTTATCTGTTCTTTATACTCTTTTACTGCCTTGGATGGCTCCATTGCAATCTCTGCATTTGCTAAAAACTGCTTTTTCCAATTTATAATATTTTTTGGCAGAATGTCGTTTTCAGTTGCAATTTGATTTAAAGTCTTTTCTCCTTTTAAGACCTCTAACACAATCTTTACTTTAAACTCTGCTGAGTAATTTGTTCTTTTTCTACTCATCTTTAACCCCTTGTGCTTTCTTTAAATATTGATTATTATACTTTTAATTTTTTAAGATTGTCTTTTTTGTTGGGGTATTATAAAAAAAGAAGCAAAACTAACAAGTGTGGTTTTACTTTAGTAAAAAATTTCTCTGAAAACTTCTTAGAAAAATTTGACAAAAGTTAACATTTATGTTAATATCATTTTATGAAAGAAATTATATTTTATAAGTTACCATCAGGTAAAAGTCCTATTGAGGATTTTTTAGATTCTCTATCTTCAAAAGAAGCTCAAAAAGCTGTTTGGGTTTTAAATTTGATTGAGGAGTTAGAAACCGTCTCTTCAAAATATTACAAGAAGCTTGTCAATACTGACGATATTATAGAAGTTAGAGTTCAGATTGGTAAAAAACATTTTAGATTGTTAGGTTTTGAAGATGGTGGTAGATTTGTAGTTTTAACAAATGGTTTTAAAAAGAAAGATCAAAAAGTTCCAAAACAAGAGATTAAGTTAGCAAAACAAAGAAAACAAGACTATCTTGAAAGGAGAAAAGATAATGAGTGATTTAAAAAAATATATACAAAAAAGAAAAGCTATTGATAAAGAGTTTGCAAAAGATTTTGATGAAGGATATCAAGAGTTTAAAATTGGAGAAATACTAAAACAAGCAAGGATTGAAGCAGGACTTACACAAGAAGATATTGCTAAAAAACTAAATACTAAAAAATCTGCTATTTCAAGAATAGAAAATCATGCAAAAGATATAAGATTATCTACTTTGGAAAACTTTGCAAGTTCTGTAGGTAAAGAGTTAAAAGTTTCTATTGCTTGATTTAACATTTTTAGGATAACAAGTTCTTGGAGAGGAATGAACTAACTCGACCAGTTTTCAAAGTTTTTTCGTGTTATCATAATTAAACTATTTGCAAAACTATCTTGAGTAAAACCGTTCATTCCTCAAGATTGCCGTTATGAGTATGTCCGAACTTCTCTCTTGCAAAAAAAGAAGGTTATTTTGTTGAGTAATTTACAACTCAAATTCTATGGATTTTATGATAATCCTATCTCTTTTTAAAAAAAGAGATACAAAAACTAGAGACAAAGGAAAAATTTGACACCTTTTCAACTTTTACTAATGATGATTGCTATTTTGCCTTATACAGCTCTAATATTATTCGAACAACCAAGTGGAAGCTTACCCTTGATTTTATTTGGATTTTTAAGCTATGCATTTTATTTCTATAAACACGATTCTCGTATAAAAAATATAACTTTTTGGGAAAGTGTTAAAGATGATTTACCATCTTATATTTCACCATTTCAAATTTTTCTAGTTTTTATTTTTTGCTCTACTATTTGGATTTTTTTTATAGATGAGCATTTCAACTTGTTTTATATTTTCTTTACACTTTTGATTTTGTATTCAATTTTTTACTATATTAGTGTTGCTAGATTAAATAATGATACTATTTTACATACCATTAAAGAAGATTTTCTTCAATTTTCAAAACCAGATATGACATTAACACATTTCATTATATTTTTATTGATTAGTTCCCCTTTTATCGTTCTGATTGTCGCTTTAACAATGGGAGTCTTTTAAAACTTATGGGTTATCATATTATCGGGTACAACTGAAATCCAATGCCCTTAAGGGTGGCACTAAAAATCATAATTGGCGATCAGGCGAAACTGATCATAGTCACCGCTTCCCACATCTCCATTTGTGTTATCCTTTATCGAAGCATAAGCCAAAGTCATATTGAAATTTTCATTCAAGTCATATTCCATCATTACATCGATCTCATCAGTATCATAATTATCCAAATTATCAGCTTCAAATTTTCCATATACCGCAAAGACACTCAAACCGTCAATTTTACTGTTTGCAAAATCATATCCGACACCCACAACCCAAGCACTTCCTTTTTGTTCCATGGCATCAAGAGTCTGATCTTCAAGTGATGTAAAAAATGC
>CAZUPK010000060.1:0-2887 GCA_964622255.1 uncultured Campylobacterales bacterium | reverse complement strand
CTCTCTTTGATAGAGTAGGTGCTTTTGTTCTCATGATTGTTTTTTTGCCACTCATGATACTAGTTTCACTAGGTATATATCTATATCTTGGAAGAGATGTCATTTTTTCACAACTTCGTCCTGGACTAAATGGGAAGTTATTTAAGATATATAAGTTTAGAACTATGAGTGATGAAAGAGATGAAAATGGAGAACTTTTAAGTGATGAAAAAAGACTTAAAGGTATAGGAAAGTTTATAAGAAGCACATCTTTAGATGAACTTCCCCAACTTATAAATGTTTTAAAAGGTGATATGAGTTTTGTAGGACCTAGACCACTTTTAGTTGAGTATCTTGAACTTTATGATGATGAGCAAAAGAGAAGACATAATGTAAAACCAGGGATTACTGGTTTGGCTCAAATAAATGGAAGAAATGCAATAAGTTGGGAAGAGAAGTTTAAACTTGATGTTTGCTATGTTGATAATCAATCTTTTTTGTTGGATATGAAGATATTATGGATGACTTTTTTAAAGGTTTTAAAAAGAGATGGTATAAGTTCAGCTAAAAGTGTAACTATGGAGAAGTTTAAAGGTAGTAGTAAAAATGAAAAATAAAAGGTTTGATGATTGGAAATTTCCAGAGATAGAAAACGGTGAATTAACAAAATATAATTGGTTAGTTCAAAATGTAGATGGATTAAAACTTGGTTATAAAACAGATATAGGAGCTTTTAGTTATATAAATGCTATGTATGGAGTTACTTTGGAAGATTATGTCCAAATAGGTTCTCACTGTTCTATTTATTCTATTTCTACTATAGATGATAAAAAAGGAGAAGTTATTTTAAAAAGAAATAGTAAATTGGGCAGTCATTCAACTATACTACCTGGAGTAACAATAGGAGAAAATAGTATCATAGGAGCTCACAGTTTGGTTATATCTGATATTCCGGATAATGTTTTAGCATATGGTATTCCTGCAAAAGTTATAAGGAAGTTAGATGCCTAGACTCTTTCTTTCCCCACCACATATGAGTGGCAATGAACAAAAATATATAAAAGAGGTTTTTAAAAGCAACTATATAGCTCCGCTTGGAGAGTTTGTAGATAGATTTGAAGAGAGTATAAAAAGTTATACAGGTGTTAAAAATGCTTTGGCTCTCTCTAGTGCAACTGCGGGGTTGCATCTAGCTTTGAGAGTTTTAGGAGTTAAAGAGGGGGATTTTGTTTTAGCTTCAACTTTTACTTTTATAGGTTCTATAAATGCTATACTATATCAAAATGCAACTCCAGTTTTTATAGATAGTGATGAAAGTTGGAATCTATCTCCTATTTTACTAAAAAAAGCGATAAAAGAGTTACCAAAAAAGCCCAAAGCTCTTATTCTAACTCATCTTTATGGACAGATAGCAAAGATAGATGAGATAGTAGAGATTTGCAAAAGTGAGGGTATAACTCTTATAGAAGATAGTGCAGAGAGTTTAGGAGCTACTTTTAAAGACAAACAGAGTGGAACTTTTGGAGATATGGGAGTATATAGTTTTAATGGAAACAAGATACTAACTACAAGTGGTGGTGGTATGCTTGTAAGCAATCATAATGAGTGGATAGATGAAGCTAGAAAACTCTCCACTCAAGCAAAAGAGCCATTTTTACACTATGAGCATATAACTTATGGATATAACTATCGTCTAAGTAATATTTTAGCCTCTATCGGGGTAGCTCAAATGGAAATTTTAGATGATAGAATAAAAAGAAAAAGAGAGATATTTGAGTTTTATAAAACTCAACTTTTTGATATAGAAGAGATAACTTTTATGCCAGAGATTGAGTATAGTAGAGGAAATAGGTGGCTTACAACTTTAACTTTTGAAAAAACAGACCCTTTAAAAATTATACAAGCCTTGGAGAGTGTGGATGCAGAGTCAAGACCTCTTTGGAAGCCTATGCATATGCAACCACTATTTAAAAATAGTTTAAACTTTACAAATGGAGTAAGTGAAGAGCTTTTTAAAAAGGGTATATGTCTACCTTCACCAACAAACAGTTTAGATGAAGATTTAGAAAAAGTGGTTGAGGTTATAAAAAAAGTATGTTGTTAGAAAAATTTTTTAAACCCACCTCTTTTAAAAGAGTATCTTTTTTTATAGTTAGTGATATAGTTTTTTCTATTTTTACCATATATCTTTCATTTTTGTTGAGATTTAATTTTTCTATAAATAGTGATTTTTTACTATCTATGCAAAAGATGATTTTTATACTTATTCCTTTAAAAATAGCTATTTTTTACATCTATAAAGTCTATTTTGTTACTTGGCGATTTTTTGGATTAGTAGAGTATAGAAAGTTGATAGAGGCTCATTTTATAGTGTATTTTACATTTTCAATAGTTTATTTTATATTTCAAGATTTTTTTTATCCTTTTCCAAGAAGTGTTATTTTTATAGATTTTTTTCTTTCGATATTTTTCATAGGTTTTTTAAGAATAGTTAGAAGACTTTTTATAGAAAGAGGAAATTTTGAAAAGACAAAAAAAGCTTTGATATATGGAGTAAATAATAGAGCTATCCAAATAATAAAAAATGCTTTAAATCAAGAAATAGAGTATTATCCCATAGCAATACTATCAAGTGATCAAAAATCCATAGGAACATATCTATCAAATATAAAAGTTTATGATTTAGCTGATGTTGATGAATTGGTTAAAAAATATAATATAAAAAGTATTATTTTAACTCAGGAGAGTGAAAAATTAAACACTCTAGTAGAAAAGTTTCATAGATTAGGTATAAAAGATATAAAAAGAGTTCAAACCTTTAAAGAGGAAGAAAAGCCTCAATTAAAAGATATCTCCGTTGAAGATCTTTTAGCTAGAAAACCGAAAGATTTGGATAAAAAAGCGATAA
>CAZUPK010000059.1:0-3341 GCA_964622255.1 uncultured Campylobacterales bacterium | reverse complement strand
CCCGATGGTGTACCTGGGACTGGTTGTAAAATTTATGAAGTTGCAGGTGAGAAACTGGCAGTTTTAAACCTTATGGGGCATTATTCCATGCCATATACTGATAACGCTTTTAGGTGTGCTAAAGATAGTGTTGAGAAACTTCATGAAGATGGAGTTAAAAATATTTTTATAGATTTTCACGCAGAAGCAACGAGTGAAAAAAATGCCCTTTTTGCTATGTTAAAGGATAGAGTAAGTGTAATAGTTGGAAGTCATACTCATATTGGAACTGATGATTTGACAATAGATAATGGAACTTTTTATGTTACGGATGTTGGGCTTACAGGTTGTAGAGATGGTGTTATAGGTATGGATATACAAGAGCCTAAAGAGAGATTTTTAACAAGTATTAGCTCAAAGTTTGATATTCCAAAGCAGTGCAAAAAGATACTTCAAGCAGTTGTAGTTGATATAAAAAATGGTAAAGTAGTTGATGCTTTCAAAATAAAAGCTTATGATGAAGGAGATATTTTTGTTTCGCAAAGGGCTTACTATGAATAATCTCTTAAACTTTAGTGGGAAAAAGGAAAAGTTAAGATGAACAGTAGTTGGGAGTTGTATCAAGCTTTAAAAAAGATGGGTTATTTAAAAGAAGAAAGAGATCCGTTTTGGTGGCCAAATAGTGGAACTTTTGAAGTTGTTGTAGGAGCAATCTTGACTCAACAAACAAAGTGGCAAAAGGTAGAAAAATCTTTACAAAACTTAAAAGATGCAGGAGTTTTAGAGCTTAAAAAGTTAGTTGAGTGCGATTTAAAAGAGCTTCAGACTTTGATAAAGCCAAGCGGTTTTTATAACACAAAAGCAAAGTATTTAAAAGGTATATCTAAAAATATTTTAGATAACTTTGGAAGTTTTGAAAATTTTAAAACAGATGTTACAAGAAAGTGGCTTTTAAATCAAAAAGGAGTGGGAGAAGAGACAGCTGATAGCATCCTTTGCTATGCTTGTTATAAACCTTACTTTGTTGTAGATAGTTATACTGATAGGATATTAAGAGCTTTTGGGTATGAATTTGAAAGTTATAAAGATATACAAGAATGGATGAGTGGGGGGATAGTAGAAAATATTTCTTGTGAAGATTTGCATAGGGTTTATGCAAGATTTCACGGAAAGATAGTTGAGTTTTCCAAAGAATATGTTAGGGGGAAGAGGGTGGATACCACAGTATTATTTTCTTTTTAAACTCTATTTTTTGTTTTTTACATCCATTTTATTAGTTTTCTATTATTTGAAACTTCACTTATTTTAAAACATTTTATTTTTGATTTTTCTATTGGTTTTTTGGGAACTATGGCTCTTTTAAAGCCTTTTAAAAGTCTTAACTCTTTGTTGCTATCTCCCTCAAAATATAAAATGGTATCAACCATATGTTCTAAAACTCCAGGACTCCCTCCTATAAGAGTTAGACTTCTTTTAACGATACCTCCACCTAAAACTAGATCTAGTTCACTATCATTTGATGAAAATCTATCTAATTCTTCCTCCTTTATATCGGTGATACTCACAGCCTGAGAAGTAGTTTGGTTAGATGTAGTTTTTATAAACTTTCTTGCTTCTTCTTTAGAAGCAAGAAACTTTCCCAAGCTCCACAGTTTGGACACTTTCCCATCCATTTTGCATTTTGGTATCCACAAGTTTGGCATTTATATAACTCTTTTTCTTTTGCCAAATTTACTCACTTAGGAAGATTTCACCAAGCAGATCTTCTACGAACTGTTCTTTATCAAATCTTACTAAGTCATCAGCACTCTCACCAGTTCCGATAAAAAGTATTGGTTTTTTTAGCTCATAAGCTATGCTAAACAAAGCTCCACCCTTTGCAGTTCCATCAAGTTTTGTGATGATGAGTCCATCTATAGGGACTATTTTGTTAAACTCTATAGCTTGGTGTATAGCGGAGTTTCCTTGAGTTCCATCTATGACAAGTATCTTTCTATGAGGTGCTCCCTCTTTTGCTTTATTTGAGATGCGAACTATCTTTTGAAGTTCATTTGATAAGTTTTGATGGTTGTGTAATCTTCCTGCAGTATCTATCAAAACATGGTCAAACTTTTTTGCTATTGCTGAAGAGATAGTATCATAAGCCACTGCTGAAGGATCAGTCCCTTGTTTTGAAGCTACTATTGGTATATCAAGTTTTATAGCCCATCTTTTTAGTTGTTCTACTGCGGCTGCTCTAAAAGTATCTGATGCACTAAGTATTACTTTTTTACCTTGTTTTTTGTAGTAGTTTGCAAGCTTAGCTATGGTAGTTGTTTTACCTGCACCATTTATACCGAAGATAAGTTCTACAAATGGTTTAGCATCTTCTTTTTTACTTTCTTCTATATCTTTAAAGTAGGTTAAAAGGACTCTTTTTATATCTTTTTTTTCAACTATATTTCCAGCAGGAAGGTAAAATATAGCATTTTCAACTACTTCATAACTAACATCTGCTTCAAGTAAAATCTCTTCTAAAAGATCTTTTGAGATTTTTTTTTCTTTTTTTCTTACAATACCCGAGATAGCCTCTTTTGTCTTTTTTAAAAATCCAAACATTTACTTCCTTAATGCTTTTTTTATATCACTCTCTAACATCTCAAGAGGTGGAGAACCATTAAAATGGTTAAAATAGGTTCCGTTTTTATCAAATATTATTATAGTGGGATAGCCTGATACCCCGCCCCAAGTATCAACTAGTTTAAAATTTTCCTTGGAATTGGTTATAAAATATTTTATGTTATATTTTCTTTTAAATGCTAAAACTTCACTATTTCTTTTATCCTCCTCCATTAAAATACCAATGATTTGTAAATCTTTTTTATATTGTTTTTGAAGTTGATTTAAGTGAGCTATACTTTCTAAACAAGGTGGACACCAAGTTGTAAATACATCTAAAATAATTATTTTATTTCTATATTTATCAAATACGATTCCATCATCCTTAAAATGAAGCTTTATAGTGTCACCACTTATAGTTTTTAAAGCTAAATCTGTAATATTTTTTTCTAATCTCGTTTCCTCTTTATTTACAAATGTTTTTTTTATCTCTTTAGGAGTAGATACTACTACCTTTTCATTTTCATTTTTTAAATTTTCTTTTTCAACATTTTTAACCTTAGTGCCAACAGTGGTATTTTGCTCTTTTAGTTTTTTATTATACCACCATAAACATTTTTATCTTCACAGCCGGTAAAAAAGCAAATAAAAAAAAATAATGATATAATATTTTTATACATAGATTTCCTATTTTTTTATACTATTTTATATAAATTTATATAAAAAGGGCTTTATTTTGGATAAAAACAGATTTAGAAAAGAGT
>CAZUPK010000058.1:0-6787 GCA_964622255.1 uncultured Campylobacterales bacterium | reverse complement strand
TGCATATGATAAAAAAGAGTTTATTATAAAAGAGGAAAAAGATAGTTTTGCTTTATATAGATTTAAATATTTAAATTGTTTAAGTTATAAAGAAGTAAATCAAATGGTGAATTATCAAATTTTTAAAAAGAATGATAAGCTTTATATTTTTATTATAAAAAGACCAGATAATAAAGAAGGCATTTTGCTTTTATTAAATGAGGAAGCAAAGAAAAATTTTATTGCCTATGTAAGTGAGATGATTTAAAAAATCATCTCACCACTTTTTGTTGAAGCAAGTTCGCCGCTTTTGTGCAACTCTTCGCAAGCATGACAGCTCCAGCATTCAAATTTGCAATTTTTCGTAAACTCGTTCCAAGAGCGGATCTTTTTTTGATCATATTTGTGATACATCATAAAGTCATATAACTCTTTGAAAACTATCTCTTCACTGTTTGCATATCTTTTTACTATATCCATAGACTGTTGCATAAGTCCAAAATCATTTCTTCCATGAAGTTTAAAGATCTGTATATATTCTAAAAGTTCATCAACATCTTTTCTAAAGATAGGCATATTTGCATTTTTTAGATTATACCATGGCTCAAGAGATTGCCAAGTCGGGCAGGTTAGATGTCCTAAATGAGTATCGAAGTAAAGTTTCGAGCAGGATTTGGATGATGAACAGTTGTATTGGTAGTGTTCGCTCATAGCAGGACAAAGTCCTCTGCACCACTCATTTGCCAGTATAACCATAGGAACTTTGTATCTATCATAAGCTTTTTTTAGTCTCTTTAGATTGTCTCTATCTCTTAAGTTATATCTATCTATATTTACTACATCAAAACCTATTTTTGCATAGTCAACATACTCTTGAGGTTTTGAAACTTTTTTTAAAATAGTATTCTTTATAGTCATATCTGGAAATTTATTTTTTAGTTTTCCATCCAACATCCAAAGATAGTGAGGGATAGTCATAGACCTAAGTCCGGCTTCATAAAGAGGCTGTAGATTTTCCATAAAAAGATTTAAATTTTCTTCATTTGGATCTATATGGATGTTATTAAAAGTAGCCGACACTTTTATGCCGTATTGCTCTTGGATGTCAAGCATTGCAGTAAGTATCCTCTTGGTCTGTTCTAAAGAGCCCTCTCCATCGTGTTCAGCCATATCGGCACATCCCATAGCATCATTTAAAAATGGAGGGATATTACAAGTAAAGTATATATCGTAGATATATTCTTTATACTCTTGTAAAAATGGCAGAAAGTTTTTATAAAAAAAGTCATTTTCCATAGCTGAAAAAAACGGAAGTGAAAAGATCTGTTTATCACTTACTAAAAATTTCGGCTCCTTTTTAGGACTGGATACCTTTTGGCTATCTTGTTTTTTATAGTTTTCAACTAAAAGTTTAAGATCATCTATAAAACCTCTCATCGCTCCAACAAAAACTTGACAATCATACTTGCTATCTGGATACTTTAAAAATGCTTTACACTGAGAGAAGATTTGGCACTCTTTGCAAGATGAAGGAGGATTTTTTAAGTATTTTTTTAGATTTTGATAGTTTGAGGATCTTTTTATTTTAAGGATATTTAATCCATCTGCAAAAAATATATCGTTCTTTGCCAATCTTTTGCTTAGAGCAACTTTATTGCCACTATCTATAAAAAATGTTTCATCTATGATTTCATCGGCTAAGATCCAAAAGTTTACATTTTGATTTTGATCGATGATGCTTGCAGATATCCCCGAAAATGGAAAAAGAGTTTGAAAAAGAGTTTGATCTATAAGCATAAGTTTAAAAATCTTTTCAAACTCCTCTTTTTTTAACTCTTTAAGCTTATAAAACGGTATATCTATATTTTTTTGCAAAACTCTAAGTTGATTTATAGCTTCAAATATATCTTTACTGTTTAGATGCAGTTCAAAGGTTAAAAATATCTCTTTTAACTTCTCTTTGTATAAAAAAATCTCCTTTATATCATCAAGCGAGTTGATATTTATAAAAAGGGCTATATTGTCATCATAGATACTGCTTGAGAGAGCATCTTTTAACATAGAAGTATCTATCTCAAAAGAGATATATTGACTCAAAGGAGAAAATTTTTTTAAAGACTCCTCTATCTGTTTAGAGATATTCTCTTTTTCAAGTATGATAACTCTGTTTTGAGTTTTTAGTGAAATATCTTGTGTTGGGTAGTGGTGTAATAATTGTATCATTTTTTAACTCCGAAATTTTAATTTAACCTAAAGCAAATATCGTTCCTAAAGGCAAAAAAGCCTTTAGTTTTCTCTCTCCCAGTAAGGATCAAGTTGATAGGTGGTGGTGTAGGATTGCCTTGGATTAGTGCATCTAGTCCCCAAATAAGTCCACCAACAATAATTTTGTCCTACTATTCTATTTGTTTTTTTAGACTCTTTTTCGGATATAAGCATATAAACATTATTATTATTTTTTTCATTGCCATAATCAAAACCGCTCTCATTATATCCTTTGTCTTTTGTATATGTTTTTACCTCTTTTATAAGGGAGTTATATCTTCCTAAAAACATAGCTCTAAACTTATCATATGCTCTTGAGACTATGGATCTGTCGGAGTTTGTTATGATTTGATAAAATGACGGCATAGTTTTAAAGGTTCTGTTTGGATCAAAGCTTGGATCCTCTTGGACAAATCCCGTATCAAGCTTTATGGTTTTTGAAGAGAAGATGGCATTGTTTGTATTTGGATTTAGATTTGAAAACTTTAAGTTTAGATTTGAGTATAGTCTGCACTGATAAGAGGAGTCAGCTCTTTTGCACTCTTTATTTACGGTTAGATCATCAAAAGCAACATCTGTTTGAGAGTTTGTTAAAAGTATCTTTTTATATCTTTCATTTGTTCCCCACCAACTGTTAGTATTTGAATAGTATGACATTTTAAAGGAGTCATCGCCAAAGTTTATCTTTTTGCCGTTGTGTATAAATGCATAAGGAGCACTGTAATCTGCAAAATGATTTTTTGCTTTTTTATAATACTTTGTATATCTAAATACATTTAGTTGATTATTGATCACTCTTGTTAGGGTTGAGTTTGGATTTTCACAGCTATCACTTGTGCAGTCATTTGTTAAACTTATATATATACTCTTTTTAGAAGGTGTTGGTGTATGCTCTCTATCTTGAATAAGATATATAGATGGTTTTACATAAGCAGTACCCCATGGATTCCACCATCTCCAGCGATCATATACACGATAGCTCCAAGCAGCTTTAATGGAACTAGAATCTGCTTTTGCATATGTTATTTTTTTCCCACTATCATATGATAGGTAAAAGTTTGGTGATCTTGTAGAGAAAAATTTACTATAATCTGATAGATTTGGAAAAGTTACTTTTATAGGACTTAATATTTTTGCAAAATTTTTTTGAAATATCTCTTTTATATAAGAAAAATTATTCCCATTTGTTGAGGCAATTAAATTATTTTTTTCGTTGTAATGTGACAAATAACCAGTCGATTTATCAAATATATAGTAACCTTCTACTTTATCTGGGAAAACAACAATAAATTTATCACTTTTATTACTTCCTTTTATAATCATATCAGCATAATTTTGTTCTATAGTTGCTATATCTCTAATGCTTTTTATTATTAAAACATGTCTGTATATACTTGTTGTAGTACTCCAACAACGGTAACCACTATTATAAAACCATCCGCATGATTGCCGCCCTCTATTTGTGTGAGAATAAACTGTAGTATGCCAAAAACCACCAGTTCTAACATCATCTATTTTTGTAAAAGTAATTTCTCCTTTCCATTCACCTCCTGGAGCTTTTACTATGGCTCTACTTCCACTTTCAGAGTTAAAGAGTTTATTTAGAACATTTGCTAAATCAGAATATCCATCATATTTTGTTCCAGCATTTTTATTTTGATATATCTCTCCACTACCGCCACCTCCGGTTGGAGTTACTCTAAGCCAACTCTCTCCGTCATAGGTATATTCTATCAAGCTATCGCCTGATTTTTTATATACTGTTTGTCCTTTTTTAGGATCTTTTACATCTGAAAAATACTCCACTATCTTTTTTTCACTACTACTAGCTCCCCCTCCGGCAAGTGTCCACTTTTTTCCATCATAGATATACTCTTTTGCCACTCCATCTTTATCGCTTACATAAGCGGTTGTTCCCTTTTTGACTGAGAGAGTTTTTAGTTTGTCTTCGCTATCGACAACTATTTTTGAGTTTGCACTACCTACCTCTTGCCATTTTCCATTTTGACAGCTGTAAGTTTTAAAGTCTCCGCTACCTGTAGGCTTATACCAAGTTTTGCTTATATCGCAAGTTGAAGGGGTGGTGTTTGAGATGATGGTTTTTGTTTTATCAAGCGCATCTATAGTCGATATAAGTCTTACCGTTTTTGGATCAAGTGCTGTTGATATGCTAAGGTCATCATTTACATTTCCAAGAGGATGTATCTGTGGAGAGTTTTTATAAAATCTTTTTAAACTCTCACTTATTGTGTTTTTATCTATGATATTTTTAAAAGTTACGATGTTGTTATTTATGGAAAAAGTTATGATTTTGTTGTCATATCCCAACCAGTTTGAATTTGTCAGTCCAAAAGCATCATCGAGTTTATCTCTTGTAACTGCTTTATCTCCTGTTTGAAGTATGTAGAGATTTATATAGTCGTATATAGTATTTACTCTCTCTATGGTTTTGTCTATCTTTGAGCTTCTTGCTAACTCCAATGCTATTTGGAGATTGTTCTCTTTTGCTTTTAGTGGTGTAAAATCTCCCTCTGCTAAAAGAAGCATAGATGGAACTATAGCTATTTTTAAAATATCGGAGGCAAGCTCTCTGTTTTTCATCGTTTTTCTCCTAAGATATAAGATAATAGTTTTTGTAAACTTACCTTCATATCGGTCAAAAATTTTATAACTTAAATAAAAATTAAAAAAATATCTCTTTTTGTCGATATGCATATATTACATATAACGAAAGGTAACTATATGAAAAAAAATAAAAAAGCTTTTACTTTGATAGAGATTATATTGGCTCTTGTTATATCGGCTTTTATAGGAGTGTATATACTAAATCAAAAGTCATACTCTAACTTTAAAGATAGTATAGAAACTTTTGGTAAAAAGCTAACAAAAGTCATATCTATAGGAGTTTTAAACAATGTAGTTGGTTATGCTAACGGCAACGGCACTCCCTGCGGGGACAATAAAAACTATTTTGACAATATAAAAGCTTCCAAAGTGGTAGAGTGTGTCGGCTGGGATGATAAATATGATACGATAGACAATGGCGGAAGTGATAACTATATGTATGGTGTTAGACTTTTGGGAGCATATACAAATGGAATTGGATGTAAGATATATATAGACACTACTGGCACAAATACAACAAAGTTTAATCTTTTTGTTGATTGTAGCGGGGTTGATTATAAAAATGATGATAGATATTTAAAATATGTTGAAAATAGGTTGGAGTATATCTTAAAGCTTGACACTCAAATAAGCGATATGATAGAGAGCATAGAGCATAATGCCTCAGGTGTTTTTAACACTTCAGGTGGTGATGAAAAAGATGGAAAGATACTATTTAAGTTTGATAGCTCTTTGCATTAAGGAAGCTCTAAAAACCTAGATAGTTTATAGCTTTGACAGTTTGTTAATAGTCGAAGAGTTGTATCACCTTAACATCTTTTGGTTATATTTATATATGTTTAGTAAAATACTTTTATGAATAAGTTAAAAATACCACATATAAGTATAGCTTTGTTGTTGTTTGTTGTCTTGTTATCATTTTTTGGCAGTATCTTTTATACTCAAAGTCCATATCAGCTAAATCCAAAAGCCATACTACTTCCCCCTTCATTTGAGCATCTTTTTGGAACGGATAGGCTTGGTAGAGATATATTTGCTAGAGTTATAGAGGGAGGAAAGGTATCTTTAACTATAGGAGTTTTTAGTGCTATCTTATCCTCTTTGATTGGACTTATGATAGGTGTTGTGGCGGGATTTTTAAGAGGATGGGTTGATAAAAGTGTTGTGGTTTTGATAGACATTTTTTTAACATTTCCTACCTTCTTTTTACTTTTAGCTCTTATAAGTTATATGAATGCATCTGTTTGGATACTTGTTTTTATCATAAGTATAACCGGCTGGATGGGGATGGCTAGGATGATAAGAAGCGAAAGTTTTGCTATAAGTAAAAAACCATATATAAAAGTTTTAAAGTTAGCCGGAGTTAGTAGGGTAAAGATAATACTAAAGTATTTTACTCCCATCTTAGCTCCTATATTTTTTATAAGCTTTACCTTTGGAGTGGGTGGAGCGATACTTGCAGAGAGTGGACTTAGCTTTTTAGGTATAGGGATAATGCCTCCTCAAATAAGTTGGGGGAGCATACTTAGCGAGGGTAAAGGTATAGTAGATATAGCCCCATGGGTTAGTTTTTTCCCGGGGCTTATGATATTTTTAGTAGTCTTTTGTTTAGTAAATATCTCTGACTTTTTACAAAAGTTTACAAATCAAAAGGATAGTTACTGATGATTATTTATTTTTTATACACTCAAATTTATAAGTTTTATCTATTTTTTGACAGCTTTGCATACAATCATCTTCTTTTGAGTATTTTAAAACTCCCAGTTTGTTTGCACTGCAACTTGTAGAGGTGCTACTTGAACTTGTGCTTATTAGCAACCAATCATTTCCGTCAAATATATATCTATTTACCTTTTTATCACTAACTCTTACATAGGCTTTATCTCCTTTTTTTGCTACAAGATTATTTAACTCATCT
>CAZUPK010000057.1:0-3539 GCA_964622255.1 uncultured Campylobacterales bacterium | reverse complement strand
AAGAAACAATAACTTTACATCTTGTAGCTTCAGATACAATATATTTTAAACTACTTATATACTCTTTTATCTCATTCACATCAATATCTACTTCATAAATACTTGGAGTATTTTTATCTATAAGTAAACAATCAATCAAATCAGATATTTTCAAAGGTAGAGTGTTTTTTGTAAAATACGGTATAGGTTTGATAGTATTATTGATAATATAGTTTTTTGTAGCTATATTTTCTGCACCTACAACTTGGTAAATACCATCTCTATAAATTCTATACTTTGCATTTTGTCCTAAAATAGGTAAAGTATATTTGTGTCTCTTTTTACCTCTTTTTCTTTGAAAAGGATTTTTTTGTTTTGAAGTAAACAGCTCCTTTAGAATTGATTCTAATTTTTCTTTATTTATAAAGGTTTTATTTTCATTTATATCAAAAATATCACTATTTTTTAGTTTTTTATAAACTGCCTTATATAAATTTTTGCTATATGGAGGGATTTTTTTACTTATTTTTTCAAACTCTAAAAGTTTTGTTCTTTTTTCATCAAAAAATATATTTTCAATCTCAACTCTAGTTGTGTTATATCTTAGGTTATCTAAAAATTTCAACTCTTTTAATGATTTTTTATCTTTATCTCTAAAGAGTTTAAATAGTAAGTTGGATAATCTAAGAGTATCTGTTTTGTAGATAATATTTTCTTGTAACTCATTTATATCTAGTAGATATGTTTTTTTATTTTTTTCATTGAAATATAAAATGTTATGTTTTATAAGGGTAGCTAATTCTTTTTCTTTTAATGATGCTTTGGTTATATGTTTATAGTTTTCACTATAGATTGTATCTTGAAAAAGCTTGTATGAGCTTATATCTTTTGCTTTTATAAATGTTTGTCTTTTTGTGACATTTTTAATGTCGGAATTATTTAAATATATTTTTTCAAAATTTATATCTTGATTTGCTAAATAAAACACAACCATAGCATCTATACAGTGTGAATGGCTATCTTGTTTTTCCTCTTTCCAAATTCTATTGTCAATTTCTCCTGTTTTACTATCTACTGCTAACTCTTTTCTTGTGGCACTTACAAGTTTATTGTCTATCACTTTTGCTTTTATCTTAAGAGTTTTGTCAAACTTTTTATATAGTTTTTCTTGTATAAGTCTTGCAAGTCGTTTTTGAGTTCCATTTGTGATGGTTTTGAGTTTATCTTGTTTTACTATCTCATAAGCCTTTTGAAATTCATCACTTCCCCTTGCAAACAAAGCATATCTAAGGGCAATTTGTTCTTTTAGTCTAAGAGCATCAAAGTTTTTAAAATTCTCTTTTTTAGGAAGATTTTGTTTTATAAACTCTTTTATCTCATCTAAATCATCAGTTTTAAATATATCTTTTAGATGTTCTTTTGATAGATTTTGAAGTGTATAGTATTTATTGCCTTTTTTTCTGTTTCCTTCAGTGCTTACATATATCATATTTGCTTTTGAGTTTCTTAAATCTTTGCTTTGTGGGATGATATGATCCCAATCACCCTTAGAAAACTCTTTACCTGTATATGCACAATGCTCTGAGTTTAGTATATCTTTGTTTTCTCTTTTATTTTTTTTGCCTTTTATCTCACTTAGATTTTTTTCAAACTCAAATCTATTTTGCTCCAAAACTATCTCTATTTCATCTACATCATCAATGCTGTTTATTTCTTCTGCTATCTCAAAAGCCAATCTATCAAGAAGCATATCAAGCATACCATCTATTGGTTTTGCTACATCGCTTAGAAGTCTTTTAGCTATCGGTTTAGTCTCATCACTTCTTATACTGTTTTCTATACTACAATTTTTGCAAGTTTTACTAAAACCATTTATATCTTTAAAAAGTAGTTCATAAGTTTGCTTAAAGATATTTAATACTTTTGTTAGATTATCACCATCTAGTTTTAAATCTTTTAGACTTGAACTGATTTTAAGTTCATCTAAAATATTTTGAATCTCTTTTAATTTTTTATCCAAATTTACAACTATTGACTTTATCTCTTTATCTGCAACACATTTTTGATCTTCATAACAGCTTTTTACTATACTATAAAAACTGTTTTGATACTCTTTGGCACTTTTTGAGATTTTTTCAAGATAGCTTTTTAATCCATAAGTATTTTTGATTTTATCTAAGAATTGATTAACTTCATTTTCTGTAAATTCATAAGAATATAATGGTTTTAGCAAGATATGTTTTATATTGTTTTTATAAGGTGTATTTGTTTTACAGATATAAAAACTATCATCTTCTTTAAATATACCATTTAATGCTAACTCTTCTACTTTGTAATATTTCTGTGCAAACTCTTTAAAAACATCATAATTATCACCTAAAAGTTTTTTATAAAAAGTGTAATCGCTACTGTTTTTTTTGTGTTTAAAAACATTTCTTGGGTGTATCTTTTCATCTATAATTTTGCTATTTATATCAAGTATTCTTTGTAATTTTTTAGAATAACTTAAATTATTTAATTTTAAAACTTTAAATTCTGGTTGATTTTGAAGAATTTCTATAGAGTCTTTTAATGTTTTTGTTATAGCTTCATTTTTTATCAAGATAGAGTTACACTTATAAGTATGGCGATTGTTCATATCTTCATAAGGTGGGATTGTAAGCTCATGGTTAGTGTTTTTAAAAAATCTTTCTAAATCATTGTATTGATTTAATTTTTTAAATAACTCTTTTCTTCTTTGTTTTTCTTCATCAGTTTTATAATGAAATGTTAAAAAGTAGTTTTTAAGTTTTTTGTATCTGTCTTTGTTGTCACTGAAAAATTTTCTAAGTATCCTTAGTTGTAGATTTGAGATATTTGCTACAAGAAGATAAAACTCTTCTTTATTTTCTATAAAATCAAAGCTTTCAATCTCTTGGGCTATCTCTTGTAGATATTTTTTTCTTGGTTTGCTTCCTGTTTGAATTTCATTTTTGGCATTAATATATAACTCTTTTATATTTTTTATATCTTTTTTTATTTGATTCCAATTATCTTTAAAATCTTTATCAATTTTATCTTTGGTCTTTTTTTGTTCGGTATTTAAAATTTGTATTATACTGTTACAAAAGGTTACAACTTCATCATCACTATCATATTTATCTAAAACTTTTAAGAAATCATCTTTTGTTTTGCACTCTTTTAAATCACTGAAATACTTATTGACAAACTCTATACTATCACTTGATAACTCTTCAAACTCACTATCTATACTTAAAAAAGTATATCCTCGGTTATTAAGTAGTCCTTGAATTAGCTCTTGTTGTTTTAAATCAAAGTTATTTTTATCTAAAAACTCCCAAAGAAGTCTTTTAGCTAATTTTCTTCTTTTATAACTTCTTATGCGATGTCTATTTTCTCTTCTGCTTTTTTTAGAAAAATTTAAAGCACCTTTATCTATCACTATTGTAGTAGCTTTTTTTTCTACAATTTTATCATTGTTAGTTGTTACTGTAAAAACACCATTGTTTTTTGCACCCATATCTACAGATATAAAAAGTTTCACGACCATACCTTTAAAA
>CAZUPK010000056.1:0-40021 GCA_964622255.1 uncultured Campylobacterales bacterium | reverse complement strand
AGAAGCCAAGACCCTCATCGCCGATAATACTGCATCTTACTGGTGTGGGAATGTAGGTCGCTGCCACTTTTCTTTATTTCTTTCTTTGTCTGTTTTTATTGGTTGTTTTGGTTTTCTTTCTTGGTTTTAGCTTTATTTTGTTAGTATCCTTTAAAAAAACAAGGATTTTGTATGAAAGTTATATCAACAAAAGATGCACCAAGTGCCATAGGACCGTATTCTCAAGCTGTTATGATAGGAAATATGCTTTATAGCTCAGGACAGATAGCTTTAAGATCCGATGGAAGTTTAAATGATGGGGACATAAAAACTCAAACAAAGCAAGTTATGGAAAATCTAAGAGCTATTTTAAAAGAGGTTGGTATGGATTTTTCACATATAGTAAAAACTACTATATTTTTATCTGATATGGATGATTTTATAGAGTTAAATGAAGTTTATGAGAGTTATCTGAGTGAGCCATATCCTGCAAGAAGCACAGTTGCGGTGAAAACTTTACCAAAAAATGTAAGAGTTGAGATAGAAGTAGTTGCTTTTAAGGAATAACTAAAAAATTTTGGGTATAATCCGAAGTCTCAAAAAATAAAGTAAGGAAAGTGCAATGTATGCAATCATAAGATGCGGTGGAAAGCAATATAAAGTTCGAGAGGGTGATTATCTAAATTTGGACCTGCTTGACGCTTCGCCGAAAGAGAAAGTAACGATAACTGAGGTTTTGGCTGTAAATGATGGTGGGTTAAAAGTTGGAACTCCTACGGTTGATGGTGCAAGTGTTGAGTTAGAAGTTGTAACTTATGGCAAAGATAAAAAAGTTATCATTTTCAAAAAAAGAAGAAGAAAAGATTCTAAACTTAAAAAAGGTTTTAGGAGACAATATACAAGAGTTAGAGTTACAAAAATCTCTATATAATAAAATAATAAAACACATTAAAGAGGGAGGTATTGTAATAATGTCTCCCTCTGTCAAAAGTGAGTTAAAATCTTTTTTCATTCTGCCTCTTATGACTCTTTAGGTAATAACCTTTAGCATCGTAGTAGTTGTTGTTGGCACATTTTAAATGCCTATAAAAGTGCAAGTAGCAAACTTAGAAAAAAGAGTTTCCAAAAATTAAACAAAAGTTCTGGGAAGAATATTTCTGAGAGGTAAGGTAGAGGTAGAAGCTTTTTTTGCTACAACTGGTGGAGTAGTAGCACTGGAAGTTTTAAAACAATATGTAGAGAGTCAAGGAAAAAAGAGATGATGAAAAGATTTAATAACTAAATAGCTTTCAACCCAATCGTCTTTAGCGGTTGGGCTGAAAGCTATAAGGCATAAGAGTTGATTTTTGATATAGTTCCTAATTGCCTCAGGACTAGCTTCACCCACACTACAAACAAAATAGCCATCAGTCCAAAAGGTTTTTTCTTTCCAAAAATGCTTATGTAAAAACTCTTGATGTAATTTCCAAATCCTTTTAGTGGATATGGATTTGATACGATTAACAATTGCAGATATAGAAACTCTAGGAATATATTGTATCACCAAATGAATATGGTCTTTATCTGTTTCCATCTTTATAATATCAAAGTCGCTAACAATAGAGTCTATCTACCAAAATTTACAAAGGATGGCTTAAAAGTTAAATTATACCAATTCTCAATCAATTAGTTACTTTAAAAACACTAAACATCTCCATTATTTCGATACTTTTTTAGCACCAAAAGCCAAATGGTAGTTCATTTTACTGCCTCATAAGCTATAGCATTTTCAAAGATTATTCCATCTATGCTTTCATTTGCACACCATAAAAGTTCATCTTCATTACCGCTGTAAAGTAAAACTTTGGCATCAAACATATACTCATCTGCAAATTTTTGAGCATCTTTTACTATGGTTTTATCACAGATAATAAAGTCAGCGTCATTTGTATTTGCTAAGAGAGTATCTTTTAAGGTATTGCATATAAGAGCAAAAGATATATTATTTTTTCGGCAATGTTTTATAAGTTTTAAGTTATCTTTTGAGTATTCGAAAACAACTGTAGAATTTGGTGGAGTTACACCTATATCATCTATAGCTTTTATAAAGTAAAAGGGTTCATATTCAACCTCGTCAAGTCCTAGTATAAGCATCTACACACTCCTTTGAACAAAAATATTTTCCGTCAACTATGAAAGCTTCATTGACACTTACAAATGCTTTACAATTGTTGCACTCAACCATAGTTTCACTGTCCTTTTTCATATCACTTTTTTTTGTAGCTGTGATGATTGGCTTTTTAAAAAAAAGATGGTAAACCACATATAATATCCCTACTAAAATAATAAACTTCAACATATCCATTCCCCATTATCAATTATTAATTATCAATTATCAAATAGTTTGTTTTAACATTTTGTATTATCTCATAATTTTCTAAGTTTTTAGTTTCTTTAAAAATATTTTCACCTTTATACAAAAGTAGTTTAACACCTTTTCTTATGAAATTTTTAGATATTTTCAAAAGTGTGTCAACATCACTAACAGCTTTGGAGGTAATAAGTTCTACATCAAAAGCTTTTATATTTTCAACCCTATCTTGAATAATAGTAACATTTTCTAAAGCATAGGTTGATTTTACTAGATATAAAAAGGCAATTCTTTTTTGTAAAGGTTCAACCAAAGTAAATTGCATATTGGGATACTTTATAGCTAATACCATCCCGGGAAAACCAGCACCGGTTCCTATATCTAAAATATTTTTTATATTTTTTAGATATTTAAAAGGATAAAGTGAATCTTCTATCAAAAATCTTACTTCTTTGTTATTTTTAGCACCTGTAAGTTTATGAATTTTGTTATATTTCAAAAGAAGCTCTATAAATTTGTCATATTTATTTATTTTTTTCATTTGGAAATTATAACTAAAACTGCTAAAAAGATGTTTTATATGTTGAAGACTTATCATAATCTTAAAATAGTTTGGAAGATAAAGAAGTCATAGAAGATGGTTCATCTTCTCTTTCTTTGTTTTTAAATAATCTTTATTATGAGGATTTTCTCCAACTTTTATAGGAATTCTTTTTACTATTTTTACATTTCTTAAACTATCTATTTTCTTAGGATTGTTAGTTAAGAGTTTTATCTTTTTTATCCCAAAGTGGTGCAGTATAAACTCAACTATTTCATAAGTTCTCTCATCGGCTAAAAATCCCAACTGATGGTTTGCTTCAACAGTATCAAATCCTCTATCTTGAAGAGCATAGGCATTTACTTTGTTAAAAAGTCCGATATTTCTCCCCTCTTGTCTAAGATATATGACCATACCACCATTTTTGTTAATAGTATCTAGTGCAAAATCAAGCTGTTCTCCACAATCACACTTTAAACTACCAAGAGCGTCTCCGGTTAAACACTCACTATGAACTCTAATTATAGGAGTATCTCCAAAAGGTTCTTTAAAAATAGCAAGATGTTCTTTATTTTTCTCTTTAAACGACTGTATCTTAAAGTTACCATGTTTTGTCGGTAAATTTGCTACTTCTGAAATCTTTATATCTTTAATCATAAAGACTATTATATATATTTTTGCTTTATTATGGTAAAATGCCTGTTTTTCAAAAAATACTAGGGGGTTTTTAAAGGATAGCCTATGTTTAAAAGATTTAGAAGATTGAGAATAAATCCTGTGCTTAGAGATTTAGTTCAAGAGACTCATTTAACGACTGATGATTTTATATATCCGCTATTTATAAAAGATGAGTCTGAAGGTTATAAAAAAGAAATAGTATCTATGCCGGGAGTTTTTCAGATGAGTATAGATGAAGTTGTAAAAGAGTGTGAAGAATTAAAAAGTTTAGGATTAAAGTCTATCATTCTCTTTGGGATACCTAAAGTAAAAGATAGTATTGGTAGTGATGCTTTAAGTGAGCATGGAATCATAGCAAAAGCTATAAGAGAGATAAAAAAAGCTCATCCGGATATGTTTGTAGTAAGTGATCTTTGTTTTTGTGAATATACTGACCATGGACACTGTGGTATTTTGGATTTAGAGCTTGAAACGGTAAACAATGATGCTACTTTAGATATTTTAGGAAAACAAGCACTTATCCATGCAAAAGCTGGAGTTGATATGATAGCTCCAAGTGGTATGATGGATGGTATGATAAGCTTTTTGAGAGATGCTTTAGATAGTGCAGGTTTTGTGAATTTGCCTATTATGAGTTACTCAACCAAATTTGCATCAGCTTACTATGGACCATTTCGTGATGTTGCCGAATCAGCTCCAAGTTTTGGAGATAGAAGAAGTTATCAGATGAATCCAGCAAATGCAAATGAAGCCATCTTAGAAAGCCTAGAAGATGAAAAAGAGGGAGCGGATATACTTATGGTAAAACCTGCTTTAGCATACTTAGATATCATAAGAGATATAAAAAACTCTTCAAGACTTCCACTTGCAGTTTACAATGTAAGTGGTGAATATTCTATGCTAAAAGTAGCAGGAAATGCAGGAGTGATAGATTATGAAAGAGTTATGATGGAAACTCTGCTTGGTTTTAAAAGAGCAGGAGCCAATATCATCATAACTTATCATGCAAAAGAGGCAGCAAAGATATTAAATGGAAAATAATATGAAAAAATGTCCTTTATGTAGTGGGAAAGTAGATAATTTTTTTACAGCATTTGTTGTTGATATGAAAGAGAGTTTAGTTATAGCTAGAGATACACCTGCACAAGTTTGTTTTGTATGTAAAGAAGAGTGGATAGTAGATGAAAAAGCTTCAGTTTTAGAGGAGATGGTATATGAAGCAAAGGATAAAGAAAGGATGATTGAGGTTGTTGATTATTCCTTAGAAAAAGTAGTATAAAAGGTTATATATATGAGACATTTTTTAACATTAAAAGACTATTCCAAAGAGGAGATTTTAGAGATTGTTGATTTGGCATTTTCCATAAAAAAAGAGGCTAAAAAAGGAGAGCATAAACCATATCTAAAACAACAAACTTTAGGGATGATTTTTGAAAAAAGTAGCACAAGAACAAGAGTTAGTTTTGAAGTAGGTATCTATCAACTAGGAGGAATGGGACTTTTTTTATCAAGTAATGATATACAGCTTGGAAGAGGTGAACCTATGAGGGATACTGCTAGAGTTATAAGCCGTATGGTTGATATGGTTATGATAAGAACTTTCTCTCAAGAGAAGTTAGAGGAGTTTGCAAAGTATTCAAAAGTTCCTGTTATAAATGGACTTACAGACGAATATCATCCTGTGCAACTTATGGCTGACTATATGACTATGATAGAGTTTGGTATAAAAAATCCGGTTGTAGCATATGTTGGAGATGGAAACAATATGACTCACTCTTGGCTTATGTTGGCAAGTAAATTGGGATTTGAACTTAGAGTTGCAACTCCAAAAGGTTATGAGGTTGATGAAAAGATCTTGAAAGATAGCTTAAATTTTGCTAAAATAAGCGGTGCAAAGATAGTTATAACATATGATCCAAAAGAGGCGGTAAAAGGTGCAAATGTTGTTACTACCGATACTTGGATTTCGATGGGACAAGAGGATGAAAAGGAGCAGAGGATAAGAGATTTTAAAGGATTTGAAGTGGATAGAGTTATTATGGGTTTAGCCAATAAGGATGCCATCTTTTTGCATTGTTTACCTGCATATCGTGGATATGAAGTAAGTGAAGATGTTTTAGAGGGTAAACAGAGTGTTGTATTTGATGAAGCTGAAAACAGACTTCATGCACAAAAGGGTATAATGGTTTGGTTAGATAAGCAAAGGGGATAAAATGAATGATAAACTAGAGGTTATCAATAGAGCATTGGGGTTAAGCAAAGAAAATCCTGTTCTTTTGGAGTTAAAAAAAACTGATAATAAAAATATAAGAGAGCTTCATTTAAAAAGTGGTTCTTTTGACTCAAATGAGCCTTGGTTTGTGACTGATAGTGAAGATGAAAACAAAGCTTATGCCGTTTTGCCTATGGAAGCTTTTAACCAACTTGTAAAGACTATGAAAGAGATTCAACAAGAAAATTTTAACTTAAAACTTGAAAAAAGTATCTTACAATATATGCCAGCAGATTTTGAGGATGTTTGGGTGGTTGCTATGGATAGAATAGAAAACTTAATAGATAAAGAAAATCCAAACAAACCAATATCTATAGATATAGATAAACTTATAAGAGATATAAAAGAGGAACATCCAAATCTTTTTATAAATATAAAAAACTTTTTTCCACCATTTTTAAAATAACTTAGGAAACTTTAATGATTGATTTTAACAAATTTACAAAATATTCAAAACCCGGACCCAGATATACAAGCTATCCAACTGCGGTAGAATTTAACGAAAAGTTTGACTATAAAGCTTTAGAGGAAGAGTTTAAAAATCAAGACTCATCAAGACCGCTTTCGCTTTACTGTCATCTTCCTTTTTGTAGAAGTGCTTGTTATTTTTGCGGATGCAATGTAGTTTATACTTCAAAAGAGGATAAAAAAGCAAGATATATAGAGTATATAAAAAAAGAGTTGGATATCTTACAAAAACATCTTGATACCAAAAGAGAAGTTATACAAATGCATTTTGGTGGAGGAACACCAACTTTTTTTACTCCTAAACAGTTAAAAAAGGTGTGTGATGCAATAGGTCAAAAGTTTGAAAATTTTGCAGAAGGTGCTGAGATAAGTTGTGAGATAGATCCTAGATTTTTTACAAAAGAGCATATGAATGTTTTAAAAGATGCTGGATTTAATCGTATAAGTTTTGGAGTGCAAGACTTTAACTCAAAGGTTCAAGAAGCAGTTCATAGGATACAATCTTTTGAAGTAACTAAAAATGCCATAGATATAGCAAGAGGGGGAGGGATAAAATCAGTCAATATAGACCTTATTTATGGACTTCCGTATCAGAGTATAGATACTTTTAAAGATACTTTATCAAAAGCACTTTCTTTAGATGCCGATAGGTATGCGGTGTTTAACTATGCCCATGTCCCTTGGCTTATGAAGACGATGAGAAAGATAGATGAAACAACTCTTCCTCATCCGTCGATAAAATTAGAGATATTAAAATACACTATAGATTTTTTTGAAAACAATGGTTACAAAATGGTGGGTATGGATCACTTTGCAAAACCTAATGATGAGCTTTTCTTAGCGATAGAAAAGGGAGAGCTTCATAGAAACTTTCAAGGATACACAACAAAGGGCGGAGCAGATTTGATAGGTATAGGACTAACAAGCATAGGAGAGGGAAAAGATTATTATGTTCAAAATCATAAAAGTATGAACTCTTATGAAAAAGCTATAGATGAGGGTATCCTTCCGGTTGCTAGGGGTATAAAACTAAGTGATGATGATGTGCTAAGAAAATATGTTATTATGGAGCTTATGAGTAACTTTAAACTTGATATAAAAAGAGTTGAAAAAGAGTTTAAGATAACTTTTAAGGAGTATTTTAAAGATGCTTTAAATCAGTTGCAAGAGTTTGTTGATGAAGAGCTTATCACAATAGATGATGATTTTATAAAAGTAAGTCCTACAGGGGTTATGCTTATAAGAAACATATCTATGCCTTTTGATGCTTATCTAAAAAAGATACCGGAAGAAAAAAGACGATTTTCAAAAACGGTGTAATTTGAGTTTAATTAAAAATGTCGTATAATAAATAAAATATATACGACAAGAGGTTAAAATGACATCTAAGGTAACATTATATGCAGAAAAAGAGTTGATTGATAGTGTTAAAAGGTATGCAAAAGAAAAGCAAGTATCATTATCAAAACTAACAAGTGAGTTTTTTACTTCACTTGTATCAAAAAAAAAATTTTCTAAAAAAGATAAAAAAATCACCGATGAATTGTATGGTATTTTAGATGATATTGATGAAAATGAGTATAAAGAGTATTTAGAGAAAAAATATCTATGAAAATTTTACTTGATACAAATGTTGTTTTAGATCTTTTGTTAAAGAAAGAGCCTTTTTGTGATGATGCAAAAAGTATTTTTGAAGCTATAGAAGATGGTTATGTAGATGGATATTTATCTCCTACAAGTATAACTACTATTCACTATTTAACATCAAAACAAAAAGGTAAAGAAAAGGCGGATGAAGTTGTATTTAAACTTTTAAAAATTTTTAATATAACTACTGTTGATAAGATAGTTTTGATAGAATCATCTCTAAATAATGGAAATGATTTTGAAGATAGTGTTATTTATACTAGTGCACTTTTTAATGATATTGACTTTATAGTAACAAGAGATAAAAAAGGTTTTAAAAATTCTAAAGTTGAAGTTATAACACCTGCAATTATGATATCTAAACTAATAGCCAGAGGAAAAAATGTTTGATTATAAAACCATAAGCGATAGTTGTATCAAGTGTGGAAAGTGTATTCCAAACTGTACTATTCATTTAGTAAATCCCGATGAGGTTACAAGTCCGAGGGGATTTTTAGATCTTTTAGGAGCTTATCAAAGAGGAGAACTCAAGCTTGATAAAACTGCAAAAGATATATTTGAAAGCTGTTTTTTATGCACTACTTGTGTAACTGAGTGTCCAAACTCTCTGCCAACAGATATGATGATAGAGCAGGTAAGAAATGATATACGAAAAAAGTATGGTTTAGCTTGGTATAAAAAACTTTTTTTCTATCTTTTAAGACATAGAAAAGCTATGGACTTTTTAGCAAGACTTGGTTATGTTTTTCAAAGTTGTAGTTTTAAGATAAAAGATGAGATAAACTCTATGGAGCCGAGATTTTATCTGCCTATTTTGAAAAAAAACAGACTCATTCCAAAAGGTGCAAAAAAAAGTTTTTTAAACTCTTTTGATGAAGATATCATAAAAAATGGTGGAAACAAAAGAGTGGCTTTGTTTATAGGATGTTTAGCAAACTATGCATATACCGATGTTGGTGAGAGTTTACTTTATATACTAAAAAAGTTAAAGATAGATGTGGATTTGATAAAAAAGCAAAACTGTTGTGGGGCACCGGCTTATTTTACAGGAGATTTTGATACGGTTGATTTTTTAGCAAAAAAAAATATAGAGTATTTTGAAAGTTTTATAGATAGTGTTGATGCTATCATCATCCCTGAAGCTACCTGTAGTGCTATGATAAAAGTTGATTATGAACACTTTTTTTACAATCAGCCCGAGTGGCAAAAAAGAGCTGTTGCCTTAAAGAATAAAATCTTTATGGCAACAGAGTATCTTGAAAAAAAGACAAATCTAAAAGAGATATTGGCCAAAAAAGGGACTAAGTTAGATGAACTCGTAACATATCACGACCCCTGCCATGCAAAAAAGATGCAAGGGATATATAAAGAGCCAAGAGAGCTTTTAAAACAAAACTATGAGATAAAAGAGATGAGAGAGAGTGATAGGTGTTGCGGTTTTGGTGGAGTCACGATGCAAACAGAAAAGTTTGAGTTTGCTAAAAAAGCAGGATTTTCAAAAGCTACTTTGATAAAAGATACAGGTGCTAAGATAGTTAGTAGTGAGTGTAGTGCATGTCGTATGCAGATAACAAACTCTCTAAATGATATAGATGCTAAAACTATTTTTAAAAATCCTATAGAGCTTATAGCTAAAGCACTAAAATCTTAAATTTTGAGTAAAAATATGTTTAAGCTTAGTTTGAAATTTCGTGAAATTTGGCTGGGCTGGAAACAGAAAGATTTAGATAAACTTATAAAAAGATTGGTAAGAAAATATCATCATAAGAATAAACATAGAAATAGATTGGGGCATTACTAAAAAACATCTTGAAAAAGGAAATCATAAAAGGGTAAAAAAACTAAATAGATGGCTAAATAGTTGGTTGAAAGAGTTGTATCCAAGAAAAGTTAGAATATAATCTTTCAGCCAATGGTGCTGAATTTGCAATTGTTAATCCAACATATACATCACAAATCTTTCATCTTTGCAATTGCTTCGGTAAATGCAAAGTATGGGGAGAGATTTTACCTTCAATGTCAACAGATATTTGGGTATGGATGAGATTTGTTGAAGTTTGGGAGAGCATAATAGTTATTTAGATAATATTTGATTTAAGTTTCAAACAACAGGAGGAAAAATATGAACTTTTCCACAGCAGATATGTGTGATGAATACAAAGATGATATACAAGTAGTGGATCCTATTTTTAACTCATATGGTAAAAGAGATAGGTTTTTGGGAAAAGTGGTTACAATAAAGCTTGATGAAGATAATAGGGGTTTGATAGAGCTTTTAAAAGAGAATGGGAAGGGAAAAGTTGCAGTAGTTGATGTTGATACTAAGTTTTGTGCGGTTGTTGGCGAGAACCTTATGCTTTTAGCACAAAAAAATGGCTGGGAAGGTATCATCATAAACGGCTATGTAAGGGATACAAATATAACAAAAGATATAGATGTCGGGCTTTTGGCTATTGGAACCTGTCCTAAAAGAAGCTCTAAAATTTCACAAGCAAAAAGAGGAGAAGTTTTAAAATTTGCAGGAGTGCAGTTTAAAGACGGATATGAAGTCTTTGTCGATTATGACGGAGCAGTAGTCAAACATAGCAACTAACAACGCCACTTAAAATATCAGACAGACAACTGTAAACAGACCTTATGCTAGGGTTGTCCAACTCCTCTTCGGTCCTACATCAGTATGTATGAAACCACTATTTGGATATTCTCCTACTCCTCCGTTTTGATTTATACCCCTTATGATATCTCTCTGTCTTGAAAGTCTCATACCATCTATACACATATCAACTGCTTCTGCTTTTATGTGATAACTATGTTTTGCAACTCCATATGTATGTCTTCTTAGATATGCATTGGTTTCAGGTGTCCTATAACCTGAAAGAATATTAATTCTTCTATTAAAACCTATATATTTTTGTATTTCATATACAAGATTTACTAGCCTTAAGTCTATTCTTTTTATTTTATATGCTCTATAGTCCATCATAGCTTTATCAAATTCAAATAAACCCATCAGGTCATAATGTCCAGATTCTGTAAATATCTTAGGATGAAATGACTTTTGTATATGTGTATTATACAAGTTTAATGGTTGAACTTTTTCTGTTTTAGCCAACACTCCACTTGGCACGGCTATAGCAGAAAGAATAGCAATCGATAACTTTACAAACTCCCTTTTAGAATTAGCTATTGTTTCCATTCATTTGCCTCCCAATAACCCCTTATATTATTATAGCTACAATAATACCTCTATTTGTTGATAAAAGTCAAGAAAACTGTAGTTTTTTCAATATTCAGGTAATATAATCTGGACTAGGATAACTTTAGTAGATAAATGAACCTCCAAAATAAATGCCAAAATATCGATATGAGCGAGATGAGCAAATATATAAAATATTGGCATATTTTAGAAAGAAAGTTTATAGGAAAATACCTTTTTTATGGTGTTAACTATCTAACTGCTAAAGATGATTGGGATTTTGGATATTTAGTTGTTAAATATCTTTCAAGAATTATTTTAGCTGCTACTGAATCAATTTTACCATCTCTTCTTTGTTTGAAAACTCCTTTTGTCATCTCTTCTGCCTCTTTTGAACTTCCATATTCGTCAATATATACTATATCCTTATCAAATCTTATAAGTGAAACGAAATGCTTTATTCTTTTTTCCATCTCTTCTTCACTACTTCCACCTTTTGGTAAACCAACAACTAGATGTTCTATTTCCCAAAAGTCCAAAAATTCTTTTACTTCAATAGCAGCTTGATTTCTATTTCTTCTTAAAATAGGCTCTTTAGGTATTACTATATTGTTTTGTAAACATAGTGCCAATCCTATCCTTTTAAGTCCTATATCAATACTTGCTATCTTCATAGAACATATACCCTTAAATTTTTTATTTCTATCTTTCCTTCTAATTCATACTCATATAATTTGTTTCCAAACTTTTGTATGGCATCATCTAAAGATGGAGTTTTTGAGCAATATTTTAAAACTTCATCATCGCTTTCCATAATATTTCCAAATTGTGAAATAAATGTGTATATATCATATATAGGTTCTGCTAGACCATTTTTTATAAGTTCTTGAGTTCCTTTACTTTCATCTATCCTATGAGGTAAAACATATACTTTTTTACCTTGTTCTAAAGCAAATTCTACACTTCTTAAACTACCACTATTTTCATTAGCTTCTGTTACTATTAAACACTCTCCAAGTCCTACTACTAAGCGATTTCTATGAACAAATGTATAAGCTCTTGCACGAAACTCCTTTTCATATTCACTTATAGCTAGAGAGTTTTTATATATGTTTGATAAAAGTTTTTCATTTATAGCCGGATAGAAGTAGTCTAGTGAGTTTGCTAAAACTGCTATGGTATTTGGAAATGCATTTTGATGAGCTATAGCATCAACTCCCATAGCACCACCGCTAACTATACAAACTCCTACTTTGGATAGTTCTTTTGCAAGTTTTGCTGTATATATTTTTGTATAGTTTGATGGTCTTCTACTTCCAACCATACTAACTATTGTTTTATTTAAAAGGGAAGTATCTCCAATATGATATAACTCTTTTGGAGGATTATTTATATTTTGTAGTTGTCTTGGGATTTTATCAAATTTTTGGATATTTAGTCTCACTTATCGCCACCTTTTATAATAATAGCAATAAGTATAATAAAATTTTATCTTTTTTGCAAGTAATATTTCAAAATGAAATATCTATTTGCTTAGAAATATTTCTACCTCTAACATGTCAACATTTTGATTATTTTCAGCTCTTATATTTATATCACCTACTTTTGTATATTTTTGAATGACTTTCAACATATCTTTTTTAAGATCATCAAGGTATGGAACAGAACATTCTGCTCTTTCACATGCAAGCATAAGCTTAAGCCTGTCTTTGGCTTTATTTGCACTACCTTCTTTTTTGCCAAAAATCCTTTCAAATAAAGTCATCCAAACAACCTCTTTAGGAAACCTTTTTTAGCATTTAAATCTAACATAGGTGTTTTTTCACCAAGGAGTCTTTTTGCTATTCTTTTAAATGCTTCTGCTGCTAAAGATTTATCGTTATAATAGATAGGCTCACCGTCATTTGTAGAGGTTATGATTTGATCATCCTCAGGTACTACACCTATTAGAGGAAGTGCTAATATACTTAAAACATCTTCAACACTAAGCATTTCACCCTTTTCTACCATCTCGGGTTTTAGTCTATTGATGACGACATATTTTAAAACTTCCCCACCTTCTTTTGCTTTTTGACTTTTTGCATCAATGATACCTATAACTCTATCTGCATCTCTGACAGAACTTACATCAGGAGTGCTAACTATGATAGCACGATCTGCCAAAAATATAGAGTGTTCAAAACCACTTTCTATACCTGCTGGAGAGTCGAGTAAGATTATATCAAAATCTTTTTTTAAGTTTTCAATAAGTTTTCCTACTTTTTTAGTATCCAATATATTTTTATCACTAGTTTGAGAAGCTGGAAGAAAATACATATTTCTATTTCTTTTATCATTTATCAAAGCTTGGGAGAGGTTACATCTTTCCTCCATAACATCAACAACATCATAAACTATACGATTTTCAAGTCCTAAAATCATATCAAGATTTCTAAGTCCTATATCAAAATCAACAGCTACCACCTTTCTACCAAGATGTGCAAGACCTACGGCTAAGTTTGCCACAAGTGTTGATTTACCAACCCCACCTTTTCCCGATGTTATGGTTATAACTTCTCCCATCTTTTACCTCTTTTTAATTTTTCTCTTGATCTATGATTTTATTTGCAGTGATCCAAGGCATCATCTCTCTTAGTTTTTTACCAGTTTGTTCTATTAACGATGTTTTTGCATTATTTCTTTCTGCATACATTCTAGGATATCCAGCTTGTCCTTCAAGTATAAAATCTTTTGCAAATTTTCCGTTTTGTATCTCCTTTAGTATTTCTTTCATAGCTTTTTTAGATTCATCATTTATAACTCTAGGCCCACTTACATAGTCTCCATACTCAGCAGTGTTTGAAATAGAGTATCTCATATTTGCTATACCACCTTCATACATAAGATCAACGATGAGTTTTAACTCGTGGAGACACTCAAAATATGCCATCTCAGGAGCATATCCAGCTTCGACTAAAGTATTAAAGCCTGTTTGAACTAGTGCAGTTACACCTCCACAAAGCACTGCTTGTTCGCCAAAAAGGTCGGTTTCTGTTTCATCTTTAAAAGTTGTGTGGATGATACCTGTCCTTCCTCCACCTATTGCAGAGGCATAACTTTTTGCAAGTTCAAGTGCATTTCCACTAGCATCCTGAGCTACAGCGACAAGATCTGGGATTCCTCCACCTTTTACAAACTCACTTCTTACAGTATGTCCTGGAGCTTTTGGGGCAATCATAATACAGTCTATACCCTCTGGTGGGATGATTTGTCCATAATGGATGTTAAAACCGTGACCAAAAGCTATAGCATTACCTTTGTCAAGATTTGGTTCTATCTCATTTTTAAAGATGGTAGCTTGAATCTCATCGGGAAGAAGTATCATAATTACATCAGCTTTTTTTGTAGCCTCTGCAACACTCATCAGTTCAAAACCTTTAGCAGCCGCTTTTTTCCAAGAACTTCCACCCTCTCTTAAGCCTACTATTACATTTACTCCACTATCTCTTAAGTTTTCAGCATGTGCATGACCTTGGCTTCCAAAACCTATTACTGCTACTGTTTTACCTTTTATGATATTTAAATCACAGTCTTTATCATAATAAACTGTTACTGCCATATTTATCCTTATTGTTGTATTGAATTTTGCTCGATTTTACTATTTTAAGCTTAGGTTTGATTAAAAAGTATTTAAGAAAAGTTTTATTCGAAAAACTTCTTTCTCGTTTTAATAATAGCTTTAGAGTCAAGTTTATTTGTTTGATTAGCATCTAACAAAGTATTATTTAAGCATTTTTTTGGTTTATTATCTTTTGTAAGCTCAAATTTTTTATTTTCTGACAATCGAAAAGCCTTTGGGGATATCTTTTTTATATCGGTTAAGGTCTGTATAAAGCCCTTTTTTTCGATATTTATCACAAAAACTTTTTGTAGTTTATTTGGATATAGTTTAACATAAATATCATATTTTTTTAAAGCATTTTTAATACCATCTACATGTTTGGTGTTTTTAAAAACACCTACTTGAATGACCTCTTTTTTTATATCAATATCTGCAGATAAAAACATTGATGATAAAAACATTGATATAGATAATAATAAAAACACTTTTTTCATAGCAGTAATTGTAGCACATCTTAGTTTATATTTAAAATATTTTACTAAGTTTCGCTGTAAAGCCCTTGGCTTTAGCTGTATGGATATAAGGCGATAGAAAGTTTGATAAGAGATTTATTCCCCCCCCCTTGAAACTTTCTAATATTTTTAGTATAATTTTTCAAAAGGTTGAGGCATTGACCTTTGGTATAGGAATGTAAGAGGTGGTGATAGTCCAATTCCTGTTATAGAGCCAGAATCCCCTTAATTTATCAATAGGGAGTATGTCAATGAATAGTTAAAAAACTACAATGACTGAGTTGATTAGAAAGCATTTGTTTGGATGGTTATGAGATTGTTAAAATATTTGTGTATCCCAGCTTTATCATTTTCTATGCTCTCTTCGAGTGAATATATAGAAGATATTAAAGATGCAAAAGCTGGAGAGTGTTATAAAAAAGTCTCTTTACCGGCAAAATATGAAACAAAAGATGAGATGATAGAGATAGAAAAGCCGTCTAAAAAGATAGTTATAAAAGAGCCTGAGTTTAAAAAAATAAAAAAAAGGGTGGTTGTTGCTCCGGCATTTGTTGATATAAAAGATAGTGTGGCAACTTTTAAAAAGAAAAAGATTTTGCTTCCAAAAAATGATAAAAAGATATATTATACAATAGGAAAAAATAGAAGAGTTCCTATGAGTAAAGATTTTGTAAAATATATTGAAAGAAAGGGAGTGGATCTAAACAATTTAAAAGTTGGTGAGTGTTATGTTGAGTATATGAAAATTCCCAAAAAAAAGGTTATAAAAAGGGAGTATGTCAAAAAACAAGCCTATGAAATACTTGATGTGGAACCTGCAAAGTTTAAGGTTGTTAAGAAAAAGATTTTAGTAAAACCTGCATATACAAAGATAGTTAAAACCAATCCAGTTTATGAAACAAAAGTTATGAAAGTTTTGGTAACTCCCGAAAAAAAAGAGTTTATAACTAAAAAAGACGGAAGAGTCTGTGTCGTTATAAAACCGGCTGTTTATAAAACTGTAGTAAAAAAAGTTTTACTAACACCACCCTTGACAAAGGTTATAAAATTTCCACCAAGTTATAAGGAGGTAGAAGTAAAAGTTTTAAAAACTCCACCAAAGGTTTCAAGAAGAGTTATACCTCAAAAAAGGGATGTTTATGATTTTTATCTTGATAGAGAGGAAGGGAAATATTTTTGGTTAAAAGAGGATGTTAAAAGTGATGCCAATAAAACCGGTTTAAAAATATGCAAAAAAGAGAGTAAGGTTGATTTTATAGAAAGGGAAGTTGAAATTGTTGATAAACCGGCAACAACTAAAAAAGTAGAAGTAAAAGCTAAAACTATAGAAATAGAGGTTGAAAAACTAGTAAGTGATGCAAATATTACAGAGATTCCTTTACCTGCACAGTATGAAAAAGTTCACTCTAAAGTCTTAATCCAACCGGCTAAAATACTTTGGCAGAGGGTTAAATGTAAAAAAGACAATAAAACAAAATCTGTGCATTAGGCTACTACACCAAAATCATTTATTATATCTTCTATCTTTTCTAAAAGTCTTTTTGTAGGTATAGGTTTTGTTAAAAAGTATTTTAAGTTTAATGCTTTTAACTGCTCTTTTAACTCTTCCTCCTTATAAACGGTTGTTATTAAAAATCTTTGATTTTTATCTTTTTGTTGGATGATTTTTATCATAGTTAAACCATTTATTTTTGGCACATTTACACCGGTGATAACTATGTCAAAGCTATTTTTTTCATATAATTTTATAGCTTCTTCGCCATCTGATGCCATTTTAACACTTTTAAAAAGTTGTTTAAAAAATTCACTGTTTTGCTCTCTTAGCATTATATCATTTTCTACATAAAGCACACTAAGGTTTGATGTTATACTGTTTAAATCTTTAAGTTTCACAAAAATCCTTTTTTTACTTTTTTCTAGGTTTATTAGCTTTTAATCGGCATAAATTTTGATTTGTTTAGTGGCAAAAGGTATTGTGAACTCTACTATGCAGTATCTTGCATAAAAAGTTATTTTTTATCAACAGTTTGTAGAAAAAAAGATAAAAGATATTTTACCTACTATCTCCTCACCATAATAGATGGATGTTTTATTGTTGTATTTTTTTGAAAAGTTAGTATCAAATAATATAAATGAAGCTTTTTCACCCTCTTTAATGGATGGCTCTTTTTGGTTTAGGATTTTTACCGGATTTTTGCATAGCATTTTTTCAACATCCCTCATTGAAATATAACCGGTTTTTACCAAGTTTGTATAGATAAGAGGTAAAAACTCCTCTATCTCATCTATTCCAAACTTTGCTTGTTCAAAAGGTAGATCTTTATTTGTGATAGACTGAGGTGAAAAGAGGGTTGTTATGGTATCTATTTTTTTATCTTTTAAAGCTTTTAAAAGTTTTGCCCTTTCATTTTCGCTTCTAAGTGGAGGATTTATCTTTGCATAGGTGTTAAAATCCTTACAACTCTCATCACTTTTTAAAAGATGATGTAGTGAAACTTCTATAGTTGAGAGAGGATTTTGTTTTGCTATTTCTATGGATTTTGCAGTAGAGATAGTTTGAAAGTGAGTTGGAACTTTGTAGTATTCACTTATAGCAGAAACTTTTGCTACTTCACTTATCTCTCCTACTTTACTGATACCGGGAAGTCCAAGTTCAAAAGATACTTCAGCTTCATTTATAACACCGTTTTCATTTAAGTCGCGATTTTGACAAAAGATGAATAGTGGGGTTTTATGCATAAGAGCATATTGGGAGATTCTTCTTAGATTATTTGTGCTGATGTCAGAGTTTTCAAAGATAACTTTTGCTCCTGCTTTTAAAAGTATGGAGATATTGTTCAATCTGTTTTGGCTGTTTAATCCTTTTATATTTAGTATAAAGTTAATCTTTCTTGATTTTAGTTGGTGATATAGTAACTCTAAATGAGTTTTATCTTCGATATTTGGAGTAAAGTTGCAGTTTAAAACAACAGTTGAGATACCTGCTTTTAAAGCTCTTTTTTCTATTTCATCAAGATTTTTTTTACTTAAACTATCATCTCTTATCCTTATATTTAAGTCGGTTATAGGTGGTAAGATATAAGCCTTTTTAGCATCAATAACTTTTGCACCATTTTTTTTGATATTTTCATCTATTGTTAAAATAATCCTATCCTTTATTAGAATATCTACGATGTTTCCATCTGTTAGTTTTGCATTTTTGATGAGTATCATTTAAACTCCTACTATTTTTTAGAACTAACTCAAGCAAAAATCCTTCCAAAATATTTTATTTAAGGATTATTTAAAATTTCGTGAAATTTGGCTGTTTTTATTTTAGTATAAAAAAGCTTATAAAGCTTATTTTAAGTAATAATAAACTAAAATCGCCCCTTAAAATTTTACATAAGGAAACAACAATGCTAGAAGGTATCGTTAGAGAGAGTATCGGTAAAAAGCTACTAAAGCTTTAAGACGAGAGGGTTATCTAATTGCCAATATATATGGTAAGGATTTTGATAATCTAAATGTTGCTTTTAAAGAGAATGATTTTTTAAGAGCTGTAAGAAATAAAGATAGTTTAAGATTTGATGTAACTATAAATGGTGAGACATTCCCAGTAGTTATACAAGAGTATCAAAAGCATCCTGTTAAAAATAAAATCTTGCATATTGATTTGAGAGTTGCTAAAGATGGGACAGTTGCTAAATGGTTGGTGCCTGTAAAAACGGAGGGAACTCCAAAAGGTTTAAAAAATAAAGGTGTTCTTATCTTCTCAAAAAGAAGACTCAAAGTAAAATGTGATGCTAAAGATTTACCAAATGAATTTTTACTAAATGTTAGTGATTTAGATGTTGGTGATAGCATCCTAGTTAGAGATATAAAGGCACCAGAGGGTGTTACTATGATGGATGCTAATAGAGTATCTGTTGTGGGTGTAATCAAAGCTAAATAATTTAGGTTTTGTATGAACTTAGTAGTCGGACTTGGAAATCCCACCGACAAATATAAAAATAATCGTCACAACATAGGCTTTATGGTTATTGATAAACTTATCAGCAACCTTAAAGCTTTTGATATTTCCAAAAAAGATTTTAAAGGCAAACTTTACAAATCCTCAAAAACACTTCTTTTAAAACCAACTACATATATGAATCTCTCTGGAGAATCGGTTCAAGCTGTTTGTAACTACTATAAGATAGATATAGAGGATGTTATAGTAGTCCATGATGAGCTTGATATAAATTTTGGTAGGATAAAGATAAAAAGAGGTGGAAGTAGCGGGGGGCATAATGGCTTAAAGTCTATAGATAAGCATTGTCAAAATAACTACTTAAGAGTTAGAGTAGGTATAGGAAAGCCCCAAAATAAAGATGTTATAGCTTATGTTTTAAGTGATTTTAGTAAAGATGAGGGTGAGTGTTTAAAAAAGTTGATAGATGTATCGGCAAAACTTAGTTTAGAACTTTTGCAAAATGACTTAAAATGTGTGCAAAATAGTTTTTCTTCAAAGAAAAGCTTATGTTAAAAAAGTATCAAATACTCATTATAAGAAGATACTTTAAAGCTTTTATTACTATCTTTATAGGATTGACAGTTTTTTTTACAGGAGTAGATTTTGCATCAAATATAGGTAAACTTCCTGATAGTGCTAACTTAAAAGTATTGTTTGCTGTAAATAGACTTATGTATTTTACATCATTTACATTTGGGCTTAGTTTGGTGTTTGCACTTATATCGAGTATGATTTTTTTTATAAAAGAAAATGAACTTGTTGTTTTATACTCTTTGGGAGCATCTAAAAAGTTAGTTTTAAAACCGTTTTTGATTATGATGAGTATTTTTATAACTCTATTTTGGATTTTAAACAATAACCCTACATTTGTTAGTGCAAAACAGATTTCGGACAATATTAAAAAATATGGACAAGTAAGTAAATATGAAAATAACCTCTTTTTAAAGTCAAAAGACAACTATATTTTTATAGAGAAATTGAACAAATATAAAAAAGAGGGAACAAAGATAGAGATATTTGAAACAAAGGGGGTAGATTTAAAGAGAGTTATAAAAGCTCAAAAAGGAGTTTTTAAAGATAACTGTTGGCTTTTGAGTGATGTAAAAATCATAACAAAGCCAACTGTTGATGATACAGTTTTAAACAAAAAACTAGAAGTAAAAAAAGTTGATAGTATGAAAGTATTAAATGGTTTTAAACCCACTATTATTGGTAGTTTATATAAAGGTTCACAAGGACTTACCATAAGTGATGATATAGAGGCGATAAGTTTGTTAAAAGATAGGGGATTAAGCATAGCTACTATCAAGGCAAATCTATATCAAGCTATCTTCTTTCCATTATTTAGTCTGTTTTTAGGAGTTGTTCTCTTTTTTAAACTTCCTATACAAAGAAGAGGTGAAAATCTAGCTATGCTTTCGGCTGGATTATATTTTGTTGCTTTGATAACTTGGGGAGTGTTGTATATGCTTATAGAGGTTTCAAAAAATGGAGTGGTTATACCGGAAGTAGGGATAATACTTCCTATTTTTTTACTTGGAGTTTACTCTTACTTCTTTTATAAAAGAAAAGTTACCTCTTTTTAAGATTACAAGTTATTTTTGATAAAATGTTCAAAAACTTTAGGAAAGATGATGAATTTTAAACAGTTAGCAGATAGATACAGCACACCTTTGTATGTGTATGATTTTGATTATATGAAAGAGAGATTTAGTGAGTTAAAGAAAGCTTTTCGTGCAAGAAAATCTCTAATATGCTATGCAGTTAAAGCAAACTCAAATCTCTCTGTTATAAAACACTTTGTGGATATGGGGGCAGGGTGCGACTGTGTTTCCATAGGAGAGGTTAGAAGAGCTTTTAAAGCCGGAGCTAAAAAGTATAAGATTATATTTAGTGGAGTTGGTAAAAGAGATGATGAGATAAAAGAGGCACTAGAGAGAGATATACTTCTTATAAATCTCGAGAGTGAGGCGGAGATGGAGAGAGTTGAAGCTATAGCAAAGGAGCTTGATAAAGAGGCAAGGATAAGTGTTAGGGTAAATCCAAACATAGATCCAAAAACTCATCCATATATCTCAACAGGACTTTTTGAAAACAAGTTTGGAGTAGATATAGATACAGCAAAAAGGATTTACATAAAAGCTAAAAATTCACCAAATCTAAATCCAGTAGGCATCCACTTTCATATAGGAAGTCAGCTAACTCAGCTAGAGCCTATAAAAGAGGCAAGTGAGGTTGTGGCTGACTTAGTTAGAGAGTTAAAAGTGATAGATGTTGATATAAAGTTTTTTGATGTTGGTGGTGGACTTGGAGTTAGATATGATGATGAAGAGACTATACAACCTTATGATTATGTTCAAGCTATTTTAGAAACTTTACACGGACTAGATGTTACTGTTATGTGTGAACCGGGGAGATTTTTAACGGCAAATGCAGGATATTTTTTGACAAAAGTTTTATATGAAAAGCAAAATGGAGATAAAAGATTTGTCATCGTAGATGGAGCTATGAATGATCTTTTAAGACCATCACTTTATAATGCTTACCATAAAGTAGAAGTTATAACATATGAAAAGGAAAGCTCAAGAGCAAACTTAGTCGGTCCGATTTGTGAGAGCGGAGACTTTTTTGCAAAGGATGTAGAACTTCCAAAAACTAATCATAATGATTTAGTAGTGATACACTCTGCAGGTGCTTATGGTTTTACTATGGCAAGTAACTATAACACAAGAGGAAAAGTTGCAGAAGTTGCCATAGAGGATGGAAGAGATAGACTTATAAGAAAAAGAGAAGAGTTTGATGATTTAGTAGCAGGAGAGGTAGAGTTTTTAAAGGATTAGTATGGATTTAAATGATTTAAGAAAAGAGATAGATAGACTTGACAATGAACTTTTAAAACTACTAAACAAAAGAATGGAAGTGGTTAAAAGAGTAGGAGAGTTTAAACAGCAAACTAAAGGTGTTATCTATCGACCAGAAAGAGAAAAACAGATCATAGATAGACTTGCAAGTTTGAGTGATGGACTTTTAAATAAAGAGGCGATAGAGGCTATCTTTATGGAAGTTTTTGCAGTTAGTAGAAACTTGGAACTTCCAGAAAGAGTTGTTTATCTAGGTCCCAAAGGTAGTTATTCACATCAAGCTGCAGAGATGAAGTTTGGTAGCTTAAGTAGCTATATGCCTATAAGTTCCATAGAGGGAGTTTTTAAAGTTTTAGAAAATAAAGAGGCGAAGTTTGGAGTAGTTCCCATAGAAAACAATACTGACGGAGCAGTAGGAGCAACACTTGATAGCCTTGCAAAGTATAACTCTTTGATAGTGGCAGAAGAGTATATGGATATTCACCACTCATTTGCATCTATTCAGGATGACTTAAAAAAGATAAAGAGGATTTACTCACATCCTCAAGGATACAATCAATGCATAGGATTTTTAGAAGAACACTTTTTAACAGATGTTGAATTTATCCCAACTAGGTCAACTTCGGCTGCCGCAAAAAGAGCGGTAGAAGATCCCGACTCTGCTTCTATTTGTTCAAAGATAGCTGCGAAACTTTATCACCTACCCATACTTTTTGAAAAGATAGAGGACAACGAAGCAAATAGAACAAGATTTTTGATACTTAGTGATTTTAAAAATGCCAAAAGTGAGTTTGATAAAACCTCTATCTTAGCAAAACTTGATGATATTCCAGGGAGTCTTGTTGAGTTTTTACAAAAGTTTAAAGATGTAGGGATAAATCTTTTAAAAATAGAGTCTCGCCCAATAAAAGAGGAGAGATTTAAAAGTATGTTTTTTATAGATTTTGAAGGTCATAGAGATGATGAAAACTTTCAAAAACTTTTACAAGCAAATGATACTTCTTATAGTATAAAATGGTTAGGAAGTTATGTAAATGGGGAGAAAAAATAGATGTTATATGAGTATGAAAGCTTAGAAAAAACAGATATCTATAAACTGATGGCATCAACAGTAGTTCCACGACCTATAGCTTGGATAGTAACTAAAGCCGATGAGATAAACATAGCTTCTTCTAGTCAACATTAGGAAGAGTAGCAAGGGGTTTATTTTCAAAATCTCCAAAAATAGTTGCACCAGGAGGATAGTAAAGGATTGATGTTGTTTGCACCAAGAAGCAAAAAAGAGTATTATGACGATATAAATTATTTAAAAAATGTTTTAAGGCTTCTCTAAAGCTGGACCTTTTGGCACACAATAATGGACATTGCGATTATAGTTATGGTAGTTATTTATGCACAGCTAAAGAGAAATGAAACTTTTAAAAAGAGAGCTAAACTAAAGCTCTCTTTAAAACATCCTCTATCGTATCAACCGCTACTATTTCAAGGTCATTTTCAACTTCATCTGGTATATCTTCTAGGTCCCTATCATAGTTTTTTCTTGGTATCAAAGCTAGTTTTATCTTTGCTTTGTGAGCGGCTATGAGTTTTTCTTTTAGTCCCCCTATAGGTAAAACTTTTCCGGTTAGAGTTAGCTCTCCGGTCATAGCCATATCACTTTTAACCTTTTTTTCACTCAAGATAGAAGCTATTGCAGTAGCCATAGTTATACCGGCACTTGGACCATCTTTTGGGGTTGCTCCTTCTGGAACATGGATGTGTAAATCATATCTTTTATATGTCTCACTTTGATCTATCTCTTTTTCCTCTTCTATTTCAGTTACTGTTTTTGGGATAGCAGATGGAATAATCTCAAGTTTTTTCTCATCTATTAAAACTTTAACAACACTTAGAGCTATCTTTGCAGATTCTTTCATAACATCTCCGAGTTTTCCAGTTAGTGTCATAGCCCCTTTGCCTCTTATCTTGATAGCTTCAACTTTTAAAACATCTCCACCAACACTAGTCCAAGCAAGTCCGTTTACAACTCCTAGTTGATTTTCTTTTTCAACTTCATCGATGCTAAATATCTCTTTTTCAAGATATTTTTTCAAGTTTTTAACAGTTATGCTAACTTTTTCAACCTCTTTTTCAAGTATTTCTTTGGCTACCTTTCTGTGTATTTTTGCTATCTGTCTTCTAAGCCCTCTAACTCCTGATTCTCTTGTGTAGTTTGAAATAAGAAGCTCTAAAGCTCCTTTTGTGATATTAAACTCTACAGATTTTAAACCATGTCTTTTTAACTCTTGAGGTATGAGATATTTTTTTGCTATGTGATATTTTTCTTGCGGAGTATATGAACTTAAAAATATAAACTCCATCCTATCTCTAAGTGGAGCGGGGATATTTCCTACATCGTTTGCTGTTGCGATAAATACCACTTTACTTAGGTCTATGTTAAAGTTTAGATAGTAGTCTCTAAACTCAATATTTTGCTCAGGATCCAATATTTCAAGTAAAACAGCAGTTGGATCTCCTCTAAAACTCCTTGAAACTTTATCTATCTCGTCCAAAACTATAACTGGATCCATCTCTTTTGCTTCTATAAGACCTTGAACTATTCGTCCTGGCATAGCTCCTATGTAAGTTCTTCTATGCCCTCTTAACTCATTTACATCCTCAAGTCCGCCAAGAGCTATTCTTATAAGTTTTCTTTTTAGTGCATGAGAGATTGAGTTTGCCAGAGATGTTTTTCCAACTCCCGGAGGCCCTGCAAAACAGAGTATAGTTCCTTTGTCATCCTTGTCTTTGATGCCCCTTTTTTCTTTTAACTCTTTTACTGCAAAAAATTCTTCTATCCTTTCTTTTGGTTTTTCTAAAGAGTAGTGGTCATTGTCAAGCTCTCTTTTTACATCTTTTATATCAAGTTTCTTTTTAGAAAGTTTTCCAAAAGGTATCTCTAAAACCCAGTCTAAATATCCTTGTATCATACTAGCATCAGCAGAATCTGGATGCATACGAGAGAGGCGATCTATTTGTTTTTTTACCTCTTTGTATGTTTCTTTATTTATATGCTTCTTTTTATACTCAAGCTTTTTACGATACTCTTCGATCTCTTCTTCTCTTTGGTTATCGGTTCCAAGCTCTTTTTGTATCTGTTTTAGCTGCTCTTTTAAGAAATACTCTTTATTTACCTTGTCTATCTTTGAGTGAACTTTTGATTTTATCTCTCTTTTCAATCTATATCCGTCTATGGTAATTTCTATATGCTCTATAAGTTGCAATAGCCTATCTTCAAGAGAGTTTGATGCAAAAAGTTTATAAGCATCATCTTTTCTTAGTCTTATGGTGCTTGCTATAAGATCAACTATACGATTTGGATCATAGTTGTCCTCTATGGTTCTTAAAAGTTCCGGAGGAAAGATATCACTTGTAGTTGATAAAGCTTTGATCTTTTCTTTTAGTATCTCTAGAATGGTATTTATTCTTAACTCATCATACTCATTAAGTTCTATAACATTTACTATACCCTCTAAAAGTGTTTCATCTGTAAAGTCTAGTATCTTTCCTTTATCTATACCTTGAAAAAGTATCTTTATCTTTCCATCAGGTAGAGATGTTTTTCGCATAATAGAGCCTATAACACCGGTATCATATATATTTTTTTTATCTCTTTTTCCTCTATACTCCTCTTTTGCAGGAACCACTAAAACCATAGAGTTATTTTCTAAAGCATAATCTATAGCTTTTAGATTTTCATCATCCACTCTGTAAAAAAGCGGAGAGATCATAAAAGGGTATAAAAAAATGTTTGGTTCTACTATAACCGGCAGTGTTTTTGGAAATTGTTCTATTGGATTATCTAACATTTAACTCCTTAAAATATCTGTTTTAAAAATGATTTTTTCTCTTTTATTTTTGTATTTTTTAGCCAAGATTTATTAATCCTTTCTTCATAGATTTTTGCTGCTTTTAGTTTTCCTGTTCTTCTATAAAGATCAGCTATCTCTTTGTTTAGCATAAGTTCAGCTAAGTAAAGTTTAGTAAGCATCGTATCTACATACGGATTGTATGGAGAGTTAGGAAATCTCTCTTTATATTTTAAAGCATCTTTTATAGTATCTTGTAAAAGTTTTTGATCACGATTTGCTCTTGTAAAAGTTAAAAAATTTGTTTTTATTCTTAAAAATCTCAAATATTCTATATTATTAGCATTTGCAAATCTTTTAGTATATCTATCTATATAAAACTTACTCATAACATATTCTCTTTCTTTCCTATGAGCTTTTTGAAGTATCATAAGAGCCTCTTTAACTAGTGGACTTCCTATATGTTCACTTTCAAGTGAAGTATAAGCATCATCAGCTTTATCCAAATCACTTCTCTTGATATACTTTATCATTTTAGAATACCAATAATCTGCAGGTTTGTTAAATTCTGCATTTACATCATCTTTTTTTCTGGAACATCCTATAAAAATCATACTAACCACAACCGATAAAACTAACTTTTTTACCATAATAACCTCGATACCTGTAAAGATTTTTGAGCATTTTAACTAAATTATTGTTATTTTTATATAAAGAGCCGATATAATACCGGTTAAAAGTTAATAATCCGAGTTTGATAACAGACCATATTTATAGCTTTACAAGTTTGTTTATAGACAAGGCACAAAGACGAAGACCAAGTCAAAAGCATAGTCAAAGGTTGTAGGTTATAAGAAACTTTAGCTTATGTAAAGGAAAGAGATGGAACTTATTATAGTTGGAAGTGGAAAGATGGCTATAGCTATCTTAGAGGGAGCAAGGAAGAGTTTTGATGTTACTGTTGTAGCAAGAGATAAATGGGCTTTGGAGAAAATAGAAAAGAGATATAAAGTTAAAGTAGCTAAATTAAGCAGTTTTAATATGCATAATAAAAACATACTTTTAGCAGTAAAACCATATGCCCTTAAAAGTGTAGCATCAAATCTCATAGGAAGAGCCAACTTAGTTTTGTCTGTTCTTGCAGGAACAAATATCCAAACCTTAAAAAATACTATAAAGTCAAAGCATTATATAAGGGTTATGCCAAACTTAGCATCAGCATATAAAAAATCTATGACTACAGTTACAGGTGATGAAAACTTTAAAGATGTAGCTATGAATATATCTAAAAGTTTAGGAAAAGTTTTATGGGTAAATAGTGAAAAAGAGTTAGACATAGCAACAGCAGTAGCAGGAAGTGGACCTGCATTTTTAGCTTTGGTGGCTGAAGCTTTAAGTGATGGAGCTGTAAAAGAGGGTTTAAAAAGAGAGGATGCAAACTTTTTGGTTCAAGGACTTTTTGAAGGTTTTGTGCCTCTTTTAAAAGATAACCATCCAGCACTTTTAAAAGATGCTGTTATGAGTCCGGGAGGAACAACCGCTGCAGGTTACTCGGCACTTGAAGAGGGAAAAACAAGAGATAGTTTTATAAAGGCTATTACGAGGGCATATGAGAGAACATTAAAATGAAAATAGTTTTAATATTTTTTTTTGCTATCTCACTCTTTGCAAACAATGTAAAAGAGTTAGCATCATCACTTATTATGATAGGATTTGATGGATATAAGGTTCCGAAATTTTTAAAAACTTACAAAGTGGCAGGGGTTATTCTCTTTTCGAAAAATATAAAATCTCCCACACAACTAAAAAAATTAACTAAAGAGTTAAAATCTTTCCAGCCAAATATTTTAATAGCAGTTGATGAAGAGGGTGGAAAGGTAGAAAGACTAAAGTTTAAACACTTTTCCTCAGCTTTTAAGGTAAAAGACCCCAAAAAAACTTATACAGATATGGCAAAGATGTTAAAAAGTTACGGTATAAATCTAAACTTAGCTCCGGTGGTGGATCTTGCAAAAAATCCAAAAAATCCAGTCATAACAAAATTAAATCGCTCATTTTCAAAAGACACACAAGAGGTTGTAAAAAAAGCTTCCATATTTGTTGAGTGTATGAAAAAAGAGGGAATTTTGACAACTTTAAAACACTTTCCAGGACATGGAAGCAGTAAAAAAGATTCTCACAAAGGTTTTGTAGATGTGAGCAATAGTTGGAGTAAAGAGGAACTTATACCTTTTTATAGGGTAAAAAGTCCGTTAATTATGACTGCACATATATACAATAAAAACTTAGATAAAAACTATCCTGCAACTTTATCTTATAATATAAATACCAAACTTTTAAGAAAGAAGCTTGGATTTAAAGGGGTGCTTATTAGTGATGATTTGCAAATGGGAGCTATTTCAAAAAACTATGATTTAAAAAAAACTTTGGAGTTAGCTATAAACAGCGGTGTGGATATCCTTTTGATAGGAAACTATCTTGATAAGCCTATGCCGATAGAGAAGATAGTAAATATGATAGTAGAGCTTGTAAAGGAGGGCAGGGTAACAAAAGAAAGACTTTTAGAAGCTAGTAGGAGAATCAAGAGGCTTACAGAGTAAAATTACTCTGCAAAAGCTTCCACATACTCTTCATAATTTCCCCTAAAGTCTATAAGCTTTCCATCTTTTATCTCTAAAATTCTATTTGCAAAAGCATCTATAAGCTCTCTATCGTGAGTAACTAGCAAAACATTGCTTTCATATGAATGTAAAGCTTCACCTAAAGCGATGATAGCCTCTAAGTCAAGGTGATTATCTGGTTCATCAAGGATTAGCATATTTGCACTATCCATCATCATTTTAGAAAGCATAAGTCTATGTTTTTCACCACCGCTTAATGCATCAACAGTCTTTTCCTGTTCATCTCCACGAAATAACATTCTCCCTAAAGCTTTTCTTATATCATCTATATGCCAATCTTTACTAAAGCTTTGTATCCATTCATATATCTTCATACCTCCCTTTACGATATCGGTAGTGTTTTGTGGAAAGTATGTTGTATGTATGGTTTGTCCCCATTTTAAAGTTCCGCTATCGGATTGTAAGTTTTCCATTATGATTTCTAAAAGAGTAGTTTTACCAACTCCGTTTGCACCTATAAGAGCTATCTTATCCCCTTTTTCTATCTTAAATGTAAAGTCCTTAAAAACTTTTTTTTCGTTATATGATTTACTGATACCTTCACACTCAAACACCTCTTGTCCTATCTCACGGTTAGGTTTAAACACGATAGATGGGTCTCTTCTTGTAGAGATTTGTATCTCCTCTATATCTAGCTTTTCAAGTCTTTTTTGTCTTGAAGTTGCTTGTTTTGCTTTAGAGGCATTTGCACTAAATCTTTGTATAAATTTCTCAAGTTCCTCTTTTTCTTTTAGCTTTTTATTTCTTTCCATCTCTCTTTGTTTTTGGATGAGTGTTGATGCTATATACCAGCTATCATAGTTTCCTGTATATTCTCTTATAGTTTTAAAATCAAGGTCTAAGATGTGAGTTACAACTTGATTTAAAAAGTGTCTATCGTGAGAGATAACTATTAAAGTTCCTTCGTGTCTTCTTAACTCATACTCAAGCCATTCAATAGTCTTCATATCAAGGTTGTTTGTAGGCTCATCAAGTAGTAAGATGTCTGGTTTTGGAAATAGAACTTGAGCTAAAAGTATCTTAAATTTATCTCCTCCGGTTAGTGAATTCATAAGATTTTCGTGATTTTTGATAGGAAAACCTAAAGATGTTAAAAGTTTTTCTATATGAACATCACTCTCATAAGTAGGATCCTCCTCTGCACAAATAATCTCAAGCTCTGCAAGACGATTATTTACCTCTTCGCTTTCAAAATCACCCTCCATATAGAGCTTTTCTTTCTCTTTTTGAGCATTATAAAGCCTTTTATTTCCATAAAGAACAGTATCTTTAAGTGTAAAATCTTCAAAAGCATACTGATTTTGTCCCAAAACTCCCATCTTTAGTCCCGGTTGAATTTGCACCTCTCCTTCGGTTGGCTCTATCTCTCCTGAAAGGATTTTTAAAAATGTGCTTTTACCTGCACCATTTGCACCGATAAGTCCATATCTCTTTCCTCTATCAAATGTATGATTTACCTTTTCAAAAAGAACCCTTTTCCCATATCTTTGTGTAATATTTACAGCACTTAACATATTTTGACCCTCTGTAATTTTTTTGGGGATTATCCCAAATTATGCATTAGATTTTTTAAAGTAGTGCTAATGCTTTGCAATAGGAATTTTGATAAATTTTGTAGGACTACTGTTTAGTAATTCAAAAAATTTAGCGAAGTTCCTATTAGCAAATGATTAGTGCTAATTTGAAAATTTCTAATGTATAGTTTGAGATTATATCTTATGGCTTAGTGAACTACCCAATCTCTAAAGAAGATTGGGCTTCCTTGGCTGAGTCTGCCCATAGGGAAATCTTGGTTATCGACAATCCCAAATAGGGATTTTACAGAGGTCGAACTCCAACTCATTCCCTATAGGTCTCACATACTCATATATCCAAAGGCGTTACTTTCGACAGTTCCTGCCGTAGATAAGAGTATTGTAGCAAATAATAGATACAAAATCAAGGCATTCATCCCAACGGCTAAAGACCATTGGGATGAATGCTAATATTGTTTAAATAATAGAGTAGATGAAAAAGATATTTATAAGCAACAAAATATCTTTTTTTGATAGAATACAAAAAATATTTAACCAAAGGATAGGTTCATAATGTATAAAAGATTTATGATTGTTTTAATAATGGTGTTTTTTACTATAACTTCTGTTTTTTCAGCTTCTGTCAACTCTCTTTCTCCTGCACAGCTTCAGATGATAAAACGAGCTGGTTATGGTAACTATCTTAAAAAGCTTAAAGCTGATGCTAAAAAGAGTAGAGAGGATGTTGAAAAAAGGCAAGTTGTTAAAAATGATATAAATGTTAAAGTAAAACATATAAATGCTCCAATTTCTACCTTTAGAGATGCAAAAACTTATAAAAAAGTAAAATTAGAAAAATATGGTTCAAGTTTTTTTAAAAATAAAAATAGTTTAAATCCTTATTCTATTCCTACTCCTAGCAACTATGTATTGACAAGGGGAGATAAGATAGCTATAACAGTTTATGGTATAGATAATGGAAATTTTGAAACCAAAGTTAATAGAAATGGAGCTATCATCATAGATAGAGTTGGCATAGTAAAAGTTGCAGGGTTAAAATATGATGAAGTAAAAAAACTTATAAAGCAAAGGATAAGAAAAGCTTTCCCTACAAGCACAGATATAGTTGTAAATATAAGTGAGTTTACTCCTATACAGGTTATGGTTTCAGGACTTGTAAAAGCTCCGGGACTTTACAATCTTACATCTTTTTCAACTATCAAAGATGCACTATTACAAACAGGTGGCATCTTAGAAAATGGTTCTTATAGGGATATTCTTTTAAAAAGGGGTGGAAAAGTTATAAAGCATTTTGATTTATATCAACTTATAAGATATGGTGACGATAGTTCTGATTTGCTTTTGCAAAATGGAGATATCATAGTTGTAACTTCTGTTAAAAAAAGTATAAAACTCTATGGAGCGGTAAATATACCGGCTATATATGAGCTTAAAGATAATGAAAACTTTATATCGCTTATAAAATATGCCTCAGGTTTAAAGCCAAATGGTGATCAACACAATGTTAGACTAAAAAGATTTATTAATAACAAAGAGATAAAAGTTTCCTCTATATCACTTGTAACTCTTTATAAGATGCTACCTAAAGATGGTGATGAAGTAACTGTTTTTGAGATAAGTCCACAGATGGCAAAGTCTGTTACTTTAGAGGGTAATGTAGCTATAAATGGCGAAGTTGAATTACCAAAAGATCATAGACTCTCTACACTATTTAAAAAGCAGTTTTATAAGTTTGGTAAAAAGGGATTTTTTAAGTTCAATACTGACTTTAGTTTCGCACTTGTGATATATAGTGATCATATAAAAAGTTTTAATTTAGATAGTGTTATAAAGGGTTATGAAGATGTTAAACTTTATGGAGGGGAGAAGATACATATCTTTAAAAGAAATGAGGTAAAACCTGTTGAATATGTTTATGCTTTAGGAGATATAGTAAATCCTAATAAAAAGAAGTATAAGTTTATAAATGGTATGAGGATAAGAGATCTCTTTTATCTTGTTGATTTTCAAAGAGTCACTGACAATAAGATATATACTCCTGCTACTAAAGTTACAGTTTTAAGAGCTGAACATAGTAAGAAAAAAACTTACACTGTGGATATAAGAACAAATCCGAACTTTAAACTAAAACCTTTTGATGAAGTAAGATTTTATGATATAGATCAAGTTGTAAATGAAAACAGTGTTTATATAAGTGGTGAAGTGTTTATTCCGGGAAAATATAGTATAAAATCAGATTTAACAACTATAAACAATATCATAAAACTTGCAGGAGGACTTACAAAAAAAGCTCTTTATGATAACTGTGAAATAGCAAGATATAAGATTGAGGGTGATGAGAGAGTAAGAGAGATTTTTAATATCAATCTAAAAGATGCCCTAAAGCAACATTTTAAAATCTATCCTGATGATGAGATAAAGATATTTTCTATTTCTAACTGGAGAAAAAAGATGTATGTAACTTTAAAAGGAGAGGTTAGATATCCAGGAAGATATGCTATTGCAGTTGGTGAGAAGTTAGCTTCTGTAATAAAAAGAGCAGGAGGTTTTACTAAAAATGCTTTTGTAGAAGGTGCAGTATTTACAAGAAAGAGTGTTAAAAAGTCTCAAGAAAAACAGATAAAAGAGTCTTTAGCAAAGCTAAAAAATAGAGCTTTAGCACTTCAGAGTAAAGGAGCAGAAGTTGGAGAGGATGAAAGTGCTAAAGAGAGGATGCTACTTTCTATAAAAGAGTTGGAAAATAAGGCAAATGAGATAAAACCAATAGGTAGGGTATCTATAAACCTATATCTTGATATGGATAGATTTGAAAATAGTCCTTACAACATAACTTTAAAAGATGGGGATAGTTTGACTATCCCTGCTATGATAGATACAGTTGGTGTTATAGGAGAGGTGTTAAATCAAAATACTTTTATATATGACCCTAAACTATCAGTTGATGATTATCTCGAAAAAGCAGGAGGGTTAAATCAAAGTGCAGATGATGATCACATATATATAGTTAAAGCAAATGGAGAAGCATATAGATATAAAAGGAACTTTTTTAGCACAAATCAAGAGATATTTAAAGGTGATACTATCGTAGTTCCTTTAAAACTTGATGCTATATCAGATCTAAAATTTGCAAAAGATGTTTCGGATATACTATATAAGTTAGCAGTAACAGCAGCATCTTTAAAAACTGTTGGAGCGATATAGTGAGTGATGTAAATGTAAATTGTGTAGAAGAGGATGAGATAGATTTAAAAGAGTTGTTTGAGACTGTTTTAAAGTATAAAAAGCAGATAGCTATCTTTGTTTTTGTTATAACTTTTATAACTCTCATAGCTGTTATCTTGATGCCAAACTCTTATAAGTCTAGTGTTGTTTTAGCTCCACAAGGAAGTCAAAAAAGTGTAAGTGGTGGATTGGCATCACTTGCGGCTATGGCAGGAGTAAATATAGGTGGTGGGGATAGTGGGGATCCTTATGTTGTTTTAAATACAGTTTTGGATGACAATGATTTTCATAGTAAAGTTATACAAAAGTATGACTTGTTAGAAAAGCTGTATAAACCGAAAAACTTGGTTTATCCTTTTGGTTTAAATTTTAGTAAAGATGTAGATATACCGGAAGATATTGATGAAGCTATCTTTGAAGCTACTAAAAAGATAAAAAAGATACTATCACTATCTCAAGATAAAAAAAGTTCTATGATAACACTATCTGCAACTTTTTATGATAGATTTTTAGCAAAAAAGCTTGTCGATATATATCTAAAAGAGTTGATAGAAAAGGTAAAGACAATGATTTAAAGGAGATAAAAAAGCAGATATTTTACTATAAAAAAGAGTTATCCTCAACAAGTGATATATCTTTAAAGGAACAGTTAAGTAAGTTTATATCTGCACTTACACAAAAGGTTGTCTTTTCAAATGCAAATGAATATTACTTTGTAAGAAAGGTTACTGAGTCACAAGTTGCATATATAAAAGATAAAGCAAAACCCAAAAGAGCACTTATCTTGGTTGTTTCTTTTATAACCTCCTTGATACTTGCTATTTTTGGGGTATTTTTTTATGAATTTATAAAAAATAGTGATGATAAAAAAGTTAATAGTTAGTTTATCTTATATAACTTTAGCATATGGTGAATATATCTATATATCTCCTCATAAGGAGGTTTTAAAAGACTCTTATGTAAGGGGTTATTATAGTGATGATGATAGCTTTGGCTTTTCTATGGGGCTACTTGATAAGATGGAGCTTTTTGCAGAGGACAAAAAGGATAAAAACTCTCTTTATGGTATAAAGCTTTTGTTAAAAAAGGAAAAAGGTTTTATACCTGCACTTTATTATAGTGTAGTAGAGTCAAAAGTAAAAAGAGAGTATATATTTTTAAGAAAGAAATTTTCATATTTTTATCCATATTTTGGATATGAAAAAAATATAAAGAGATTTTATGGAGGTTTTGATTTTGATTACTCTCCATCATTTAGATTTTCATTTCAATATGATGAAAATCTAAATAAAAATCTTTGGATGAAGTATAATTTTAACAAAAATATCTCACTTTGTGCAGGAAGATTTGATAAGAAAAGTATGGCTTGGATTTCATATAAGTTTGATTTTTCTAAAAATTATATTATAGAGAAAACTAAAGTAAAAGATAATGCCATAGCTTTAAACCAAAACTCTGATGAGCTTGAAAATATTTTTAATAGCATAGATACTGCATATGATGATATAAATATAACTATAAAAAATCATTCTTTACCTAAAAAACATATCTTCATAACAAGTAGTGAGTTCAATGCTTTTAAAAAACAAAGAGTAAGCAAGGAATATATGAGGGATGCTATATCTTTAACAAGAGATGTGAAAAGTAAGAAAAATAGTTTTGATTTTGATATATATGTAGAGCCTAAATATAACTTAACTATGAGTGGTAAAAAGCCTTCAAGTAGTGATTTGACAGGTTTTGCAGGGGTAAATATAGGATTTGGTTTGCCTATATTTGTAACATATGAAGCAAAAATATCAAGTGAAGATATAAAGACAAAAAAAAGTAGTTTAAATCTTGTATTAAATAATAAAGATAATTTTTTCAAAGTAGAGTCGGGAGAGATATATCATAAAAATAGTTATGATATAGAGTATTTAAAAACTTTTAAAAGTGAGAGATATGGAGTAGGCTTAGTTACTCAAAAATATGGCGATAAAAAGGCTACTTTTTTATCACTTCACTATATTCCGAAAATATCAAAAACTATATCTTTAAATCTTAAAATAGGTAAGTTTTTTTACAATAAAAAGGCACTAGATTTATCTATCAAAAAGTTTTATAAAGATTTTATATTGGGAAGTAATATCTTTATAACTAAAAATAGTTATGATTGTAGGGCAAGGGTTTATTTAAAAATACCGCTTAACTTTGGTAGGATGTCGATTGCTCCTACTATGGATATACAAACTTATGATTATCAAGAAGATTATATAGATTCTCAAAATAGTTTTGAAAATACTATCTTTAATAAAAACAATATCACTTTACAAAAAGAGCTTCTATAAACTTTTTTCGATAAAATTCGAAAAACTATAGATTAAGGAACTGTTTTGAGATTTTCTAAAACTTTTTTACCTACAACAAAGGAGTCACCAAAAGATGCTGTGCTTCCAAGTCATATTTATTTAGTTCGTGCCGGATTTATCTCTCAGATAGGAAGTGGAATATATAACTTTTTGCCACTTGGGAAGATAGTGCTTGATAAGATAAGAGCAGTTGTAAAAGAGGAGTTAGATAAGACTGGGTGTCAAGAGACACTTTTAGGTTTTGTTACTCCAAGCTCACTTTGGCAAGAAAGCGGGAGATATGCAAAGTTTGGAAAAGAGCTTTTGAGATTTAAAGATAGGAAAGAAAATGAGTTTGTTTTAGGTCCAACTCACGAAGAGGCTATGGTGGACTTAGTTAGAAACAAAGTTAAAAGTTATAAACAACTTCCTCTTAACCTTTACCAGATAAATACAAAGTTTCGTGATGAAGCAAGACCTAGATATGGGCTTTTAAGGGCAAGGGAGTTTTTGATGAAAGATGGCTATAGTTTCCATCAAAGCTATGAAGATCTTGATCGTGAGTTTGAACTTATGCAAAAAACTTATTCTAAAATACTTGATAGATTGGGTTTAAAGTATAAGATAGTTGAGGCAGATAGTGGAGCTATCGGAGGAAGTGGAAGTAAAGAGTTTATGGTTTTAGCAGACAATGGAGAGGATGATATAGTAGTTTGCGACTCTTGTGAATATGGAGCAAATATAGAGGCCGCGAAGAGGAAAAAAATGATTTTCGGGCATAAAAAATTACAGACAAAAAAGATACATACTCCAGGTGTTAAAACGATAGAGGAGTTAGCAGAATTTTTTAAACTTCCTAAAACTCAGTTTGTAAAAGCGGTAGCAAAAAAGGCTATCTATGAAGATAAAGAGGAGATAGTTATATTTTTTGTTAGAGGAAGTGATGAACTTCAAGAGACCAAAGCTTGTAGCTTTTTGGGTGCTATAGATTTGGTTGATGTGGATGAGAGTGAACTTGAAACTCCCGGATTTATAGGACTTGATACAACTTTTAAAAAGATAGTTGATTTAGAGTTAAAAGATGAAGAAAATTTAATAACTGGAGCAAATAAAAAGGACTACCATTTACAGGGTTACTCACTAAAAGATAAAGAGTTTGATTATGCTGACTTGGTAACTATAAAAAAAGGTGATGTATGTCCTCATTGCGGTGGAAGGTTAAGCATTACAAAGGGTATAGAGGTAGGGCATATTTTTAAACTTGGAACAAAATATAGCGAAGCTTTAAATGCAACCTTTTTAGATAAAAATGGAAAATCCAGGCCCTTTATTATGGGAACTTATGGTATAGGGGTAAGTCGTCTTGTGGCGGTTATTGTTGAACAGCACCACGATGAAAAAGGTATAAAGTGGACAAAAGAGTCGGCACCCTTTGAAGTGGTTGTTATCATCTCAGATGTAAAAAAAGAGGAACAAAGAGAGTTTGGAGAGAAACTCTATGAAGAGTTAAAAGCTAAAGGAGTTGAAGTTGCACTCGACGATAGAGGCGAGAGATTTGGTTTTAAGATGAGTGATTTTGAACTTATAGGTATCCCAAAAGCTGTGATAGTTGGTAAAAATCTAAAAGATAAAAGGGTGCAGATAGTAAAAAGAGATGATTTGCAAAAGATAGATGTTGATATGTATGAAGCTGTAAAAAGAGTTATGGAGTTGTAGTTGGTTTATCTTTTTTTATACATACTATTAGAAACTCTAACAACTGTAAATATCTCATCTAAAATAGGTGGATTTGCTACCTTTATAGAGATAATATTTTCTGCATTTGTTGGTTTGCTTTTATTAACCAACTTTCGATACACTTTGGTTAACAATGCGATGATGCTTTTTTCGAGAGAGATAGATATGGAAGAGTTTACAAGGCTAAGTATCTACTCTTTTATAGGGGCTGTTTTGCTTATTGTTCCTGGATTTTTTAGTGATATCTTGGGAATTTTGTTGCAGTTTAGTGTTGTTGGAACATTTTTTGCGAGAAAAATTTTTGGTTTAAAAGAAAAAAAATATAAAGATAATAAAACTTATAAAGGAGATGTAGATGGTGAAATCATCGATGTTGAGATTGTTGATAGGGGGCTTGATAACAGGTAGTTTAGTCTTTGCATCAGGATTTGATAAGGCTCCAAAAAGCATAGATGATAAGATAACAAATTTTTTCCTATCAGTTATAGATGGGAGAGATGGTGCTTTTAGGATAAAAGAGATAAGTGTTAGAGGAAATAAAGATGTAAAAGATATACCGGGATGGAAAGTTTATTTTGTGGATATCAAAATAGAGATGCTAAGGGGTAAAAAAGAGGATATGACTGTTCACGAAAAAGTTTTTACAAATGGAAAGTATATAGCTAAAGACTTTTTAGATATAGACAGTCACACAAGTTTAAAAAATCTTATATCTGTTGATATAAAGGATAACTCTATTTATAATAAAAAGCATTTAATATATGGAAGTGGAAATGAATCTCACAAACTAGTTGCTATATCTGATCCTCTTTGTCCATTTTGTCAGGATTTTATGCCGGGCTTTTTAGAAGCTATAAAAAAACATCCGGGTAAAGTAGCACTTTACTACTATCATCTACCTCTTGGAAGAATTCATCCTGCCTCTCCTACGGTATCAAGATTAATGCTTGTTGCTAAGAAAAAGGGAGTTGCAGATGTAGAGCTTTATACATATAAAAATAAAGATTATTTTAAGTATGATGAAAAAGATGAGGATAAAATCATAAGAGCTTTTAACAAAGTTATGGGAACTGATATAAAAAAAGAGGAACTTTATACTAAAGAGATAGATGATGAGTTAAAAGAGGATAAAAAATATATAGATGAACTTATGGTTAATGGAACTCCAACTATCTATGTTGATGGTAAAAAAGATAATGGAAGGCAAAAGTATAAAAAGATATTGGGGATAAAGTAGGAAAATATGAAAAAACTGGTTATAGCGACAAGAAAATCACAACTTGCACTTTGGCAAAGTGAGCATATAAAAGCACTTTTGCAAAGAGCTTATCCTGAGATGGAGGTTGAGCTTAGCACTTTTACTACAAAAGGAGATAAGATACTTGATACTCCTTTAGCAAAAATAGGTGGAAAAGGACTTTTTACAAAAGAGCTTGAAGATGCTATGTTAAGTGGGAATGCTCATATAGCAGTTCACTCTTTAAAAGATGTGCCAACAGTTTTTCCAGATGGTTTAACTCTTGGAGCTATAACTAAAAGAGAAGATCCTAAAGATGCTTTTTTAAGTATGACTTATGAAGAGATAGATAAACTGCCTCAAGGTGCAGTTGTTGGAACTACAAGTTTAAGAAGAAGGATGCAACTTTTAGCATACAGACCAGATCTAAAGATAAAAAGTTTAAGAGGAAATGTAAACACAAGATTAAAAAAACTAAAAGATGGTGAATTTGATGCTATCATCTTAGCAACAGCAGGTATAAAAAGACTTGGCTTTGAGGATGAAGTAAACTACTTTTTTCCTATACCAACTTCTATTATGATCCCTGCGATGGGACAAGCTGCACTTGGTATAGAGTGTGTTGATAAACCTGAAATCTTAGAGATAGTAAAAGTTTTAAATAATGAAGAGGCAAATATAGAAACAACGGTTGAAAGAGATTTCGTAGATGTTTTACAAGGTGGTTGTCAAGTTCCTATCGGAGTAAATGCAAAACTAAAAGACAACTCACTAACTATAAGAGCGATAGTAGGACTTCCAGATGGTTCAAAGATGCTAAAAGAGAAGTTTATAGCTCACAAAAATGATTATAAACACATCGGTAAGGAGTTGGCAGATACTATGATAGAAAATGGAGCGATAAAGCTTTTAAAAGATGCTGAAGTAATGGCTCAAGATATATTGTAAGGATTTTTTATGTTGATACTTGAGATAGAAGATGAGAGTTTAGAAAAAAGAGTTAAAGAGTTTTTAAAAGAGCAAAAAAAAGATCTTAAAGTTTTTACAAAAGAGGCTATAGAGAGATTTTTAGATAAATTTTCAACTTCAAAACAGGTAAAAAAACTTGATCCATTGCAACATTCAAAGAAGATAAGTTTTAAATTGGATGATGATTTAGATGATATAAAGCCATATTCTCATATAGAAGATAGTGCAAAATATATTAAAGAGTTAAGAACAAAGAAAAATAGATGATTTTTGTTGATACTTGTGTATTGATAGAGTTATCCAAAGGAAAAATAAAGATAGACAATTATGAAAATCTATTTATAAATTCTATCGTAGAGTTAG
>CAZUPK010000055.1:0-18634 GCA_964622255.1 uncultured Campylobacterales bacterium | reverse complement strand
GTGAAGTTATTGTTTTTAAAGACAACTTAGCCGTTAGAATAAATGAGATCTTAGATTCCGACACACTTATTCAATATTTCAAAAAAGAGAAATTATGGTAGAGATGGATTACTCCGTCGCTTACTTTAAGATGCTTTTAGTATTTGGTAGTAACCGATGAGTGGATTTTTAGTGGATAATTTTAAAAGTTTCAAAGAAGATTTAAAGGAAGAGATTGAAAACACTAACGATAATTGATACATTTGGATTTTTTTTCAGGCAGTATTATGCTTTGCCATATTTAAAGAGTAAAGATGGCTTTCCAACAGGATTGCTGACAGGTTTTGTAAACTTTATAGCTTCTATAAACAAAGAGTATAGAACTGACTATCTTTTGTTTGCACTTGATTCAAAGGAAAAGACTTTAAGAAGTAAGATAGATCCAAACTATAAAGCAAATCGTCCAAAACCGCCAGAGGATTTACTAAAACAACTTCCAGTTGCGATAGAATGGATAAAAAAGATGGACTTTAAGTCTTTAGAGATAAGCGGTTATGAAGCCGATGATATCATAGCAACTATAGCAAAAGATGCAAAGCAAAAGGGTATAAAAGTTCAAATAGTCTCTTCAGACAAAGATCTTTATCAACTCATAGATGATGATAGAGTGCTTATCTATGATCCTATGAAAAAGATAAAGATAAACAAAGATGAATGTATGAAAAAGTTCGGAGTAAAACCTTTTCAAATAACAGACTATCTAGCGATAGTAGGAGATAGTTCCGATAATATCCCTGGAGTAAAAGGTATCGGTCCAAAGGGTGCAAGAACTCTTTTATCAACTTATAAAAACTTAAAAGAGATATATGAAAATATAGAAAAGATTGCAAATCCAAGGATGAGAAAACTCCTTTTAGAGTCTAAAGAAAATGCCTTTTTAAGTTATGAGTTGGCATCACTTCACTATGACATAGTAAAAGATATAGATTATAAAGAGTATGAGTTTCCAAGAGAAAATCCTATTCTTAAGATAAAAGATGAGCTTGAAAAGCTTGATATGAAAACTATTTTCTCTCGTGCAAGTGCTACTCATCAAAAAAAAGAGGAGGAGCGACAAAAAAAGTTAAACTCATTTGAGGCAATACTTTTGGATACAAAAGAGAAACTTTTTAGTGTGATAGACTCTATCCCAAAAGATGCTGTTGTAGCTTTTGATACTGAAACTACCTCTACAACTTCAAGACTTGCTAAGATAGTAGGGTTTTCTTTTTGTTTTGATAGTAAAAAAGCATACTATGTTCCCATAAATCACTTTTATTTAGGAGTTGGAGACCAAATTAGTTTTGAAGATGCTAAAGAGGCTATAAGGAAAATCTTTGAGTTTAAAGTAGTAGGACAAAATCTAAAGTATGATTTAAACATTATCTACCAAAATTTTGGTTTTTCGCAGACAGAGGTTTTTAGTGATACGATGATACTAGCATGGCTACTAAATCCTTCTCAAAGTGTGGGGCTTGATAACTTAGCTAAAAAATATTTTGATTATAAAATGGTAAAGTTTAAAGATGTGGTGAAAAAGGGGGAGGATTTTAGCTCGGTTGATATAGATGAAGCTTGTAAATATGCAAGTGAAGATGCTTGGATGAGCTTAAAGTTATATTTTTATCTAAATGAAAAATTAGAAGATAGCTTAAAAAAGGAGGCAAAAGAGGTCGAGTTTCCTTTTATAAATACTCTTTTATCTATGGAAAATGAGGGTATTAAGATAGATATAAAGTTTTTAACCTCTTTAAAAGAAAAAGCCGATAAAGCGATAGAGGAGCTTACAAAGTATATCTATGAGTTGGCAGGAAGTGAGTTTAATATAAACTCTACAAAACAGCTTGGAGAGGTGCTTTTTGAAAAGTTAGGATTTAAAAAGGGTAAAAAGACAAAAACTGGTTACTCAACAGATGAAAAAGTTTTGAACTCACTAAGAGATGAACATCCTATCATAGAAAATATACTTGATTATAGAGAGAGTTATAAACTACGATCGACCTATATAGAGCCACTTTTAAAGTTAGCAAGTTTTGATAAAAATCAACGAATCTACACAAGCTTTTTACAAACGGGAACTGCAACAGGAAGACTTAGTTCAAAAAACCCAAACCTTCAAAACATCCCTGTTAGAACAGAGCTTGGAAGAGAGATAAGAAAAGCTTTTATAGCAAAAGAGGGATATAAACTTGTTAGTTTTGACTATTCTCAGATAGAACTTAGACTTTTAGCTCATTTTAGCAAAGATATAGTTTTAGTAGAAGCTTTTAAAGAGGATAAAGATATACATCTTGAAACTGCTATGAAAATCTTTGGAGAAGAAAATGCAAAAGAGAAAAGAGCTATCGCAAAGAGCATAAACTTTGGACTCTTGTATGGTATGGGAAGTAGAAAGTTAGCCGATACTCTTGGTATAACTTCTAAAGAGGCTAAAGGGTATATTAAGAGTTATTTTGCATCATTTCCAACTGTTAAAAGTTACTTAGAGAGTATAGTAGAGTTTAGTAAGGAAAAGGGCTTTGTAGAGACTCTTTTAAAAAGAAAGAGATATTTTAACTATGATTTGGCAAACAGTTTTTTAAAGGCATCATTTGAAAGAGAGGCGATAAATACACTCTTTCAAGGAAGTGCGGCAGATATTATAAAACTTAGTATGAATAGACTCCATAAAGATTTGAAACAAGGTCAAAACAAGATGCTTTTGCAAATACACGATGAACTTATTTTTGAAGTTAGAGAGGAAGAGATTGAAGAGTTTTGTAAGGCTACAAAAGAGATTATGGAAAATATCTATAAGTTAGAGATACCTCTAAAATGTAGCAAAAGTATAGGAGATAACTGGGGAGAGTTAAAGTAGTAGCTATGATAAGAGTTTTACTGCTTTTTTTACTACCTATTGTGATATATGCAAAAGCAGATATAAAGGTATATTTTAAAGGTAATAAAACTCTTTCAAGTAAATATCTATATGAAAATTTAGACTTGGTTATAAAAAAGAGTTGGTTTGAGTTTTATAAAGATGGAACTCCAAAGATTGATAAAGTTATCATAAAACCGTTAAAGGAGTCGCTTATAAAACTATATAAGAGTGAAGGTTTTTTTAAAGTAAAAGTTAATACAAAACTATCAAATAAAAAAATGGTTTTTATGATAGATGAAAACACTCCTATAAAAATACGAGATATAAATAGTAGCAAAACTAGTGATATAAGAAATTTTTTAAAGTTTAAAGTTGGAGATAGGTTTATAATAAAAAAGTTTATATCCATAAGAGAGAGTCTAAAAAGAGAGTTAAAAAGCAGAGGTTACTGCAACTATGACTTAAAAACAAAAGCTTATATTGATTTAAAAAAATACTATGTGGATTTAGTTTATAAACTAAAAAAAAATAAAAAGTGTAAATTTGGAAAGATAGATATAAAATCTCCAAAAGATATAAGAGCTAAAGTTATTCTCTCAAGACTTTTTTATAAAAGTGGGGATGACTACTCATCTAAAAAGATACTAAAAAGTTATGAAAATGTCTTAGGACTTGATATTTTCGACACTATAGATATAAAAGAAAATATAGATGGAGATAGGATTGATACCGATATAAAAGTTACAAAAAAGAGAGTTCTTATACGAAGAGAGATAGGTATCGGTTATGAAACTCAGTATGGAGCAAAAACCTTTTTTCACTGGGAGCAAAGAAACTTTAAAGGGGAAGCTAGAAAGTTAGCTTTTGATTTTAAATACTCAAACAAAGAGCAATATATAAAAAATACCTTTTTTAACCCAGCCTTTATAAAACTACCTGTTTTAAATAGATATTTTGATTTAAAAAATGAGTTTAGTTACTCAAAGACCAAGTATGATAGGTTTGATGAAAAAAAGTTTAGTGATATATTCCATTTGCAAAAAAATATGGGAGAGTATGCTTTAGATATGGGGATAGATTTTGAAAACATAGATGTAAAAAAAAAGGGAGATTATTGCTCTATAAATGATGGACATTTTGTTTTACTCTCACCATTTATAAGAGCTATAATTGATAAGAGAGACTCTAAGATAGATCCTAAAAACGGTATATATCTCTCTGCTTACTGGGAAAACGGATTAACATACTTAGCATCATCTACATCATATTCAAAACTTTTTTTAGAAGCAAGAGCTATAAAGACTATAAATGACTTTACCATAGCAGTAAAAGGAAAAGTTGGAGTTATAAAGGAGTTAGAAAAAAGCTTACCAGAATCTAAACTATTTTTTGCAGGAGGAAGTTTTAGTAATCGTGCTTATGGATATAATAGACTGGGAGCTTATGATGGGGGATGTGATGATTTAGGTGGAAAGAGTGTAGTGGATAACTCCTTAGAGATTTCACACCCTATAACACAAAAGATATCAATGGCACTTTTTTGGGATGCTACGATGCTTAGTATGAAAGAGGATTATTTTGATCTTGATTTTATACATAGTTATGGCATAGGTTTAAGATATAATACCATTATAGGTCCTATAAAGCTTGATTATGGGGTAAATGCTAAAGATAGCTCTATCTATGCTATACATTTTCAGATAGGACAATCATTTTGAAAAAAAAGATAGCTAGAGTATTGCACTCTATAGAGATAATTATGGTTTTTTTAGCAGTAGTGATTTTTATCTTGGCAAGTCCTAAAACTCTGGATTATTTAGCAAAAGAGGCAACATTTACTTATGAACTAAAATATAAAAGTTTAACCGGAAATATCTTAACAAATATCCATATCAAAGACATATCATATCATAACAATATCATAGCAAAAGATGCAAATATAGATTTTAACCTTTTAAAACTTTTGCTCTTACAGCTTGATATAAAAAAGATAGAGTTTTTTCAAGTTGATATAAATAATCTAAAAACTTTTATAAACTCTATAAAAAATGAGGCTTCCTCAAAAAATAAAAAAGGCTCTATACTGCCTATAATTGTAAATATACACAATATTAAGTTAAATATACTTCCATATAAAAAAGATGAAGTTGAGATACAAAAGTTAAGTATTAAAATAAAAGATTTTTATATAGGCTCAAATATAGATATAAATGATTTGTTAGTAGATATGAAGAGCAATTATTTTGATTTGAGTTACAGTGGTTCTTATAAAGATTATTTTTTGGATATAAAAAAGTTTAATCTAACAAAACTTGATGTAGCAAAAATAGTAAAACTAAAAGACATTATAAAAAGTGATAGAGACTCTAACTCTACTATCATAAAATTTATATCTATAAAAGAGGCAAACATCTCTACAAAACCTTTTAAAAAGGGAAAATATTTTATAGAATCTCTTTTGGTGGATATAAAAGATTTGGATAGTAAAGATTTAAAAAGGTTTAATGCTAAAGATATCAAACTAGATATAAGAACAAATATTTGGAAATTGAAGTCAAAAGGATACTTAAAAAACTCTACATATTTTTCAAAGGTAGCAGTTGATTTAGATGATAAATATTTTAAAAATTTTATTCCCTTTTTTAACTATAACTCTCTAAATCCTTTAGATATAAAACTAAAAATAGATAAAGATAAACTTATAGGAAATCTTAAAGCTAACTCAAAAACTCTTTTAACTAAAAAGTTGGATAAAGACTTAAAGGTAACTATAAAACTTTTAAAAACATATGCGGAGTTTGATTTTAAAGAGTTGAAACTTCACTTTAACACTGATTCAAAATTAACTTCAAAGTATGCAAAAGATATAGATTTAAATATTGATTTTTACTATACTCCAAAAACTCATATATATTACAGTGGATATGTAAAACTAAAAAAATTTAAAAACTTAGATAAAAGAGTTAAAAAACTCTTAAAAGGGTCTATTTTAACCTTTAAAGGTAATAAAAAGGGCATAAAAGCTTTTCTTAAAAGTAACTATTTAACAGGTGAATATCTCTCAAGTAAAAGTTATATAGAACCTAAAATATCTATAAAATCAAAAGAGTTTTTTTTAAATGAGTTAGATGAAAATATCTCAAAAGATATTAAACTAAGTTTTAAAACTGAAACTAAATTAAACTATAAGGATATACAAAATACATTTATAAACTATGATATAGCATCAAACTTGGTAAATATTTCGGGAAGATATATAGTAAAAGATAACAAAAATAGCTTTTTAGTAACCTCATCTAAAAAAAGCATCATCAAGGAGATAGATAAAAATATAAATATCGAAAATATCTTGCCTCTAAGTTGCTATTTAGATGTAAAGAATAAAAGTTATATCCTTGATGCTAAAAATAGTAATATGGATATAAAAGCGATATATGATACGAAAAATAAAGAGTTCAATACTACAGCTACTTTAGAAAATACAACTATCCATATCTATAAGCAAAAAAATATCCCTATAAAGTATGATATCAAAACTCCATCTCTAAAAGAGCTTTTAAAAAAACTCAATGATTACTATATGATGCCAACTATTCCTATCGACGCAGATGTAGTATTGGATGGTAGTTATGATAAAGGAGAGTTTGACTTTCATATAGATTTAAAATGGTTACTATATGAATATGAAAGGTATAAATACTTTTTTATGGAAAAAGGGAGTTTAGATGCTAAGTTTTCATATAAAACTTTAGCTATCTCAAACTTTAATACTAATGCTTATATTTTAGATAGATATCGAAAGCTTTTCTCAACAAAAGTTTCTACTATAGATTTTACTGAAGATGGTATAAAGTTAGATATAGTTTTAAATAATTCTATAAAAATAGCAGGAAGACTTTCAGATACAACTTCTATCACTATAAAATCAAATGATTATCACTTGGTTGAACCGGAGGCAAATATCTTTTTAAATCTTAACTTAAGATTTTTATCAAATGGCTTTAAAAACTCTCTAAAGGGAGAAATATATCTTTTAAAGGGCCTTTTAAAATATAAGCCTTTAAAATCCTACGAGGTAAACGACGAAGATATAATCTTTACAGGTAGAGTTAAAAAGAAAAAGCAAAGTAGTAAAAATTTTGATATATCCATTAACATTGTAACAAAAAATAATATAAAATATATTTTAGATAAAAACAAAATCGTATTTTCGGCAGATATTACACTATTTAAAGAGAAAAAAGATAGCCTAAAAGTATATGGATATACAAAGATCAAAGATGGGGTTTATTTTAGTGATAATAAAAAGTTTGAACTTGGAAGTGGAGAGATACTTTTTGTAGGTAAGTTATTAAATCCATATTTAAACTTAAAAGCATATTATAAAAAAGAACCCTATTTTATAACTATTTTGATAGGGGGAAGGTTTGACTACCCTATACTAAATTTTACCTCATCACCATATCTTACACAAAATGATATACTCTCTATACTACTTTTTAATACAAAGGCTTCGACATTAACAAATGGGCAAAATCAAAACAAAAATCCTGCATTATCCCTTTTTGGGAGTAGTTTTGCAAAAGGTTTAACCGATACACTAGGTGTTAAGTTGGACAGGATAGAACTTTCAACTACAAAGGAGGGAACTATAGGAGTTGAAGTAGAAAAAAAAATTGGAAGAAAAACAACTATAATTTATCAAAATGATTTAGTGCAAACTATAAAAATAAGATACCAAAATAGTAAAGATATAGAAACTGATTTAACTTTTTCTCCTGAAGCTTCCGGTATAGATATTGTATATAAAAATGAGAAATAAAAAGTATTTTGCAAAGCAAAGATACTTTAGCTTCTTTTGATATAATCCCCGTAACTTAAACTTTACGGAGAAACAGATGCAACTAAACGGTTCGCAAATGGTTATAGAAGCCTTAAAAGAGGAGGGAGTAACTACGGTTTTTGGCTATCCCGGTGGGGCTATTATGAATGTTTATGATGAAATTTATAAACAGAATTATTTTGAGCATATACTAACTAGACACGAACAAGCCGCAGTTTGTGCCGCTGATGCTTATGCTAGAGCTAGTGGAAAAGTAGGAGTGGCTATAGTTACAAGTGGGCCAGGATTTACAAATGCTGTAACTGGACTTGCGACAGCTTATACAGACTCAACTCCTTTAGTGGTTATAAGTGGGCAAGTTCCTATAACTATGATAGGAACGGATGCTTTTCAAGAGATAGATGCAGTTGGTATAAGCAGACCTTGCACAAAACATAACTACTTAGTAAGAGATATAAAAGAGCTTCCTCATATATTAAAAGAGGCTTTTTATATAGCAAAGACAGGAAGACCAGGACCGGTTCATATAGATGTGCCAAAAGATATAACAGCTCAAATTGGGGAGTTTGACTATCCAAAAGAGGTAGTTTTAAAAACATATAGGCCAAATACAAAAGGAAATCCAAAGCAGATAAAAAAAGCAGTTCAAGCTATAAGTGATGCTAAAAAGCCACTATTTTATATCGGTGGTGGAGTTATACTTTCAAACAGTAGCGATGAAGTAAGAGAGTTTGTAAAAAAAACAAAGATACCGGTAGTCGAAACTTTAATGGCAAGAGGAACAATCCCTTATGATAATCCTTTGCTTTTAGGAATGGTTGGTATGCATGGAAGTTATTCTGCAAATATAGCTATGAGTGAGTGTGATTTGATCATCTCTTTGGGTGCTAGATTTGATGATAGAGTTACCGGAAGACTTGATAAGTTTGCCACAAATGCAAAGATAATACATATAGATATAGATCCAAGTAGTATAGGAAAGTTGGTTGATGTTGATTATCCGATAGTTGGAGATCTTAAAGATGTTTTACAAGAGATGTTAAATCTTATAGATATGATAGACACAAACAAGTATGAGAGTTGGAGAGGATTGGTTAAAAAGTATAGAGAGCTTCATCCTTTAACTTTTAAAGATAGTGATGAAGTTTTAAAACCTCAGTGGATTATAAAAAGAGTTGGGGAGGTTTTAGGAGATAAAGCGGTAGTTTCTACAGATGTTGGACAGCATCAGATGTGGACAGCTCAACACTATCCATTTTCATATCCAAGACAGTTTATAACAAGTGGCGGACTTGGAACTATGGGATTTGGTTTTCCTGCAAGTTTGGGAGCTAAAAGGGCAAAACCTGAGAAAATATCTATAAACTTTACAGGAGATGGTTCTATTTTAATGAATATACAAGAGCTTATGACAGCAGTCCAAAGTAATATTCCCGTTATAAACATAGTCTTAAACAACAACTTTTTAGGTATGGTTAGACAGTGGCAGACATTTTTCTATGATAAAAGATATGCCGAAACTGATCTATCTATGCAACCAAATTTTAAGATGTTAGCGGAAAGTTTTGGTGGAATAGGCTATGAAGTAAAAACTAAAGAGGAGTTTAATAAAGCTCTTGAAGATGCTATAAAACAAAGTAGAGTTTGCCTTATAGATGCTCACATAGATAGGTTTGAAAATGTTCTTCCTATGGTTCCAGCAGGTGGAACACTTTACAATATGATGTTAGAGTTTAAGGAATAGTTATGCAAGAGATGAGAAAAGTTATATCGGTTATAGTTTTAAACGAACATGGAGTTTTATCAAGGATAGCAAGTCTTTTTGCAGGACGAGGATACAACATAGAGTCTTTAACTGTTGCTCCTATTCCAGAGAGTGATTATAGTAGGTTTACCATAGTTACTAGTGGAAATAAGAAAGTTTTGGAGCAAATAGTAAAACAGTTACACAAACTCATCCCTACATATAAAGTTATAGAGAGTGATGATGTAGTTGAAAAAGAGATGGTTTTAGTTAAAATCCCTCTTGAGACAAACTTAGCTGGACTTGATGCTATACTTTCTGGATATAATGGTATAGTAGCTAACTCAAATGAGGATAGTTTGATAGTTATGGCAGTGGACGATGTTTTAAAGATAAAAAATTTTATAAAAATTATGATAAACAAGTTTCACCCAACTCAAATAGTAAGAGGTGGAAGTGTCTCTATGGAGAGATAGATTTATGAGGTTAAGTGAGATTTTAGAGTTAGTTGATGGCAGGTGTGAAGTAGATGAAGCTGAAGTTAGCTTTATAAATGATACTAAAAAGGCAAAAGAGGGTGAAATAACCTTTTTTAACGATAAAAAATATCTTAAAGATTTAAAAAAAACAAAGGCATCTTTTGTATTAGTAAAAGATGCTGATAAAGAATTTTTACCAAATAGTGCTAAGGCTATAGTTGTAGATGATCCCTATCTTGCATTTGCTTTACTTTCTTTAGAGTTTGCACCCAAAAAAGTGCCAGAAAGTAAAAATGTTATAATAGGTAAAAACTGCTCCATAGCAAAAGATGTAGTTTTTCACTCAAACATAGTTGTAGGAGATGGGGTAACTATAAAAGATAGAACAGTTATATATCCAAATGTTACTATATATGACAATACAGTTATTGGAAAAGATTGTATTTTGCATTCTGGTTGTGTTATAGGCAGTGATGGTTTTGGATATGCTTATACTAAAAATAAAGAGCCAATAAAAATATATCACTTTGGAAGAGTTGTTTTGGGTGATGGTGTGGAAGTAGGAGCAAACTCTACCATAGATAGAGGAGTTTTTGGAGATACATTTTTAGATGATGGGGTAAAAGTAGATAACTTAGTTCAGATAGGTCATAACTGCAAAATAGGTAAAAACTCCATAATAGTTTCTCAAAGTGGACTTGCTGGAAGCACTATAGTTGGAAAAAATGTAATTTTTGGAGCTCAAAGTGGAACTTCTGGACACTTAGAAGTTGGAAGCGGTATAATGTTTGCAGCTAGAAGTGGAGTAACAAAAGATATAAAGCAAAGCGGTATATATGCAGGTTTCCCTGCAAAGCCTCATAAGCAGTGGTTAAAAGAGGTAGCAACTATCTCAAAGATGAGTAAAAAATAGTTTTGGCAGTATATTTATAAGTTAGAGGATATAGATTTTGATAGAATTTGATGATAGATATGGTCTAGAAAAGTTTTCTTTAGATTCACTTCAAGCTATATATAATCAATTAACTAAAAAAACAATCGAACTCATCTTTGTAAACTCAAAAGAGATGCAAGAGTTAAATAAAAATTTTAGACAGGTGGATAAGACTACCGATGTCTTAAGTTTTCCACTTGATTTTATGGATGGCTTTCCGCTAGGAAGTGTTGTTATAAATATAGAATTAGCAAAAAATAAAGCAAAAGAGTTTTCTCACTCACTTGACGATGAGATAAAACTTATGTTTATACATGGAACTTTACATCTTTTGGGATATGATCACGAAAAAGATGATGGAGAGATGAGAGAAAAAGAGATTGAACTTATAAAAAAGTTTGAACTTCCAAAAAGTTTAATAATTAGGAGTAAAGGTGATAGTTGATACAGTTGTGTTTTTGGTTGCTATGGCAGCTCTTATAAAAGGTGCTGATTTTGTTATAGATGAAGCGGAAAAGATAGCTTTACATTTTGGAATACCAAGCTTTATTATAGGGGCTAGTGTTGTTGCTTTAGGAACGAGTTTACCAGAAATGGTCGCAAGTATTATAGCAAGTTATAAGCATCATAGTCAGTTAGCAGTATCAAATGTCATAGGAAGTAATATCATAAACTTAGCACTAGTTTTAGGACTTGTTTTTTTTATAGGTGAAAAACTTATTCCAAAAAGAGATATATTTAAAGAGGATAGTGCTTGGGCTTTGTTTCCTATTCTTTCTTTTTTGCTTATAGCTTATGATGGAGTTGTTAGTAGATTTGAGGGTATTATTTATTTGGCTATGATGGGTGCTTATTTAGTATTTTTAAAAAATAATGCTATGGATATGTTGAAAGTTGATAAAGATATAGACAAGGAGGGATTTGATAGCTTAAAAACAGTAGGGCTTTTGACTTTTGGTTTTATATTGGTTATAGTTGGAGCAAACTTTGCAGTTGATAGTGCATCAAATATAGCAAGGTTTTTTGGAATTAGCGAGTGGATTATAGGACTTTTGTTAGTAGCTTTTGGAACAAGTCTGCCAGAGCTTGTAGTTAGTCTTCAAGCCGCGAGAAAAAAAGATGCTGATATGGCTATAGGAAATATTATTGGAAGCAATATAGCAAACTTTACAGTTGTTATAGGAGCAAGTGCTTTAGTAAATCCTCTTACAGTTAAACTCCAAAATAGTCTTTTTGATATATTTGCTGCACTCATTTTAACAATTATGTTAGTTTTTGTTGCGGTAAACAAACTCTATAACCGTTCAACCGGCATAGTTTTTTTGCTTGTGTTACTACTTGTTTTAAACCATAGTTTAGAGTAAAGCTATAATGTCCCAACAAAAAATACCAAACTAAATAATTTTTATATTCCTAAATGATACAATAAAATAAAAAAATAGGAAAGATATTATCTATAAGACTCAACAATTTGCACCGATTTTCTTGGACTTTTAGGTGTATTTTTTACTCTTACAAACATAACTCATTATTATAGCATTTTTTAGATTTAATATCAAGGTATATCAGTGACAGACACTACGGTTTTGAACCTCTCTTTTATAAGCCTATTTTTAAGGTTTTAGGAATTTTTTTGTAGTGCCATTGGGTTAAGTCAGGATGAAGTAAGAAGCCCAATCGTTTAAACTTGTTTAGCACTTGGGTGGTTCACAAAAATTAAAAAAAGATGATAAAATAAAAAGAGTAGGTCATCTAAAAGGTGGCCATTGAAAAGTGAAAGCAAAGGAAAATAATGAACTTTAACAAAGAATTAAAAAACATAACAACTTATGAGGGTGGGAAGCCTATTGAGTTAGTGGTAAGAGAGTTTGGAGTTGATACAAAAGATGTTATAAAATTAGCATCAAATGAAAATCCAAATGGTGTAAGTCCAAAAGTTGTAAAAGTGGTGCAAGAGTGTGCTAATAGGATGAGTCAGTATCCCGATGATAGTATGTATAGGCTAAAAGAGGGGCTTTCAAAAAGATTTGGAGTTGGTCAAAAAAATATCATCATAGGTGCAGGTAGTGATCAAGTGATAGAATTTGCTATTCGTGCAAAAGCCAATCATAACAAGGGTATATTAACTGCTGGAATAACATTTGCGATGTATGAGATATATGCAAGACAAGTTGGAGCAAAAGTTTTTAAAACAAGCTCTATTACTCATAATTTAGATGAATTTTTAAAACTTTATTATGATAAAAAAGATAAAATAGGTATCATCTTTTTATGTTTGCCTAACAACCCTCTTGGAGAGAGTATTCCTACAAAAGATGTTTATGAGTTTGTTTCAAAGATAGATGACGATACTTTAATAGTTGTTGATGGTGCATATCAAGAGTATGCTTCTTTTAAAGATGAGGATTATTGTATAGATACAAAAAAGTTGATAAAAAAGTTTCCAAACACTTTATATCTTGGAACTTTTTCAAAAGCTTATGGACTTGGAGGTATGAGAGTTGGATACGGTATAGCTGATGAAAGTATTATGACAAATCTATATAAACTAAGACCACCCTTTAACATAACCACACTATCTTTAGAGGCTTCGATAGAGGCTTTAAAGGATAAAGAATTTGTAAAGTCTTCTATAGAGTTAAACTTTAAAGAGATGAAAAAGTATGAAGATTTTGCAAAGGAAAATCAAATATCTTTTATAGATAGCTTTACGAATTTTATTACTTTAATTTTTAATGAAAAATTTAATTCTAAAGAGATAGCAAATATTTTACTTCAACAAGGTATAATTGTGCGAGATTTGACTGGATATGGATTAAATGCTATAAGGGTTACTATAGGAAAACTTGAACAAAATGATATATTTTTGGAGAGGTTTAAAAAGATATTAGGGTAGTAGGATAATGTAGATGGATTTTTCTATTTTGTTAGAGCAAGTTACTAAACTTGTTCAAGGACTAACTAAAAAGCAAAAGATGGTCATAGGGGTGGCAACTTTTGCAGTTATAGCATTTATGGTTTTTTTGGTTATCTATACAAATAGTAAAAAAGCTGATGACTATGCCATACTTTTTGATAATATTTCTGCAAATGATTTTGCACTTGTTATAGCAGAACTTAAAAAAAACAATATTCCTTACAAAATAGTAAATGAAAATACTATAAAAGTTCCTAAAGATAAAGATGTAGTTTATAAAGAGAGGATAGCTATAGCATCAAAAGGTATCCCAAAATCTTCAAATATTGGTTTTGAGCTTTTTGATAAGACAAAGTCTAGGAAAACTGATTTTGCTCAGAAGATAGAGTATTTAAGGGCTTTAGAGAAAGAGCTTTCAAGGACAGTTGAGAGTTTAGTTCCTATAAAATCAGCTCGAGTTCACATAGCTATCCCAAAAGATACCTTGTTTGTTGAAAAGGGGCAAAGACCTACGGCATCGGTAGTGGTTACACTTCAGCCAAATATGAAGTTAAGTTTTAAACAGATAATAGGTATAAAAAATCTAGTTGCAGAATCGGTGCCAAAACTAAAAAGTGGTGATGTAAAACTTATAGATGAAAATGGAAACCCTTTAGATGATGAGGATTTAAGTGGTTATGATGATAATCTTGTAAAAACTCAAATTAGATATAAGAAGGATTTTGAAAGAGCCTATGAAAAAAAGATAGTTGATGTTTTGGCTCCTATTTTGGGTGGGAAGGATAAAGTAGTTGCTAAAGTAAATATAGACTTTGATTTTAAGCAAAAGGTGGAAAAGAGTGAGTATTATGATCCTGAAAATGTTGTTAGGAGTGAAAAAACTATAGAAGAAAAAAGAACAGGTGCTAGTAAAGAAAAAAGTTCCAAAGTTACGAAAGCTATAAGCGATATAGGGGCTATTCAGCCAAATGGTTCAAAATTTGAAGGTGAAAAATATGAAAAAAGTTTAACAACTACAAATTATGAGATATCTAAAAAGATAACTGATATAAAAGGTGAATTTGCAACGATAAAAAAAATTACAGTTGCTGTGGTAGTTGATGGAAAATATAAAAGAAAAAAAGATAAAGATGGCAAAGAGCTTGATGAGATAGAGTATATCCCACTGCCAAAACAAGAGCTAACAAAAATAGAAGAGATAGTAAAAAATAGTTTTGGTTATGATGCTAAGAGAGGAGATAGTGTTAGTGTTAGTAATTTTGAGTTTTCTCCATATAGTTTGAAAAAAGGTAAGAGCGAAACATTTATATCTTTTGTGAATAATTATTTAAATCCGACATTACCGTTTTTAAAGTATCTTTTTGTAGGTATATTGTTGTTTTTGTTTTATAAAAACTTTATAGTTCCCTTTGGAGAAAAGATGCTTCAAAGTTATGAAGGAGAGGTTGAAGATGGAGAAGATATTACTGCTAAGATTATGACTGAGGAGGATAACTCGTCTTTAGAACAATACAATAAGATTAGGAAAAAGATAGAGAGTGAACTAGGGGTTGGAACTAGTTTAGATCAAGAGGAGATAAGGCACAAAGTATTGTTAGAAAAAATAAAAAAAGATATTGAAAATTCTCCTGAAGAGATAGCAAGGATTATAAAATCTATCTTAGACACAGATAGTAAGGATATATAATATGGTAAAATTAATTTCGGAACAAAAAGAAAAATATGAATCATTGTCTATAAATGAAAAAATGGCTATTTTTCTTATGGAACTTGGAGAAGATACTACATCAAAAATTTTTGCAAATCTTGATATTGATGTTGTTACTAAAATTAGCACATATATAGCAACTGTAAATAAAGTTGATAGACCCATAGTAACTGCTGTATTAGAAGAGTTTCAAGCTCTTATACAATCAAATAAATATTTGGTTGGAGGAGGGTTAGAATACGCCAAAGAAATTTTATTTAGAACTTTTTCTCCTGATACAGCTCAGATAGTATTAAATAAGTTAGCAAAGGATTTAGGAGAGACAAATAGTTTTGCATATTTAAATAAAGTTAAACCAGAACAGTTGGCAGGTTTTATATCTCGAGAACATCCCCAAACTATAGCTTTGATTATAGCACATATGGAATCTGGACGAGCTGCGGAGACTTTAAGTTTTTTTAATGATGATCTTAGAAGTGAAGTAACTATAAGGATGGCAAATTTAGGGGATATATCACCATCAGTTATAAAAAAAGTATCGGCGATTTTAGAGAAAAAACTAGAGGTTTTAACATCGTATAAAGTAGAGGTTGGCGGTCCTAGGGCTGTTGCAGAAGTTTTAAATAAACTCAGTCAAAAAGCCTCTAAAACGACTATAGAGAAGATAGAAAAGGAAAATGCAAAACTTGCAAATACTATAAAAGAGTTGATGTTTACTTTTGAAGATATTCTTAAACTTGATAAAAATGCTATGAGAGAGCTTTTAAAGGAGACTGATAAAAATAATCTAATGATAGCACTAAAAGGTGCTACAGATGAACTTAAGCAAAAATTTTTAGAAAATATGTCTCAAAGAGGTGCTGAGGCCTTTGAAGAGGAACTTTCTTTCTTAGGACCGGTTAAAGTAAAAGATGTCGAAGAGGCTCAAAGAAAGGTAGTTAATGAGATACAAAAAATGGTTGAACTTGGAAAAATACAAATTGGTGATACTGATGAGGTTATTGAGTAGTGAGTAAGATTATTCCATCTGATAAGATAAATAACCATAAAGTTGAAAAGTTTACTTTTGGTAGTTTAAAAAATTTTAACAATGTAGAAAAAGTCGATATTGTAGAGATTTTTTCAAAAAAAGAGAAAGTTGAAAAATCTCAAACAAACAAACAAGATGAACCAAAAGAACAAAACTCTAAAGATTATATAGAGCTTTTGGAAAAGGTTGACGATCTAACAAGTGAAGTTATTGAACTTCAGATGAAGTTTGAAGAGCAAAAAAAAGAGTATGAAAAAAGGTTGATTGAAGTTAAAGAGGAAGCATATAATCAAGGAGTAAAAGATATTCAAGAGGCTCACCAAGAGGAATTAGATAGCTTAAAAGTTCAATATACTTCATCTATAACAAATTTACAAGAGTTAAAAAGACAAATAAAGCAAAAATTATTTGATTTTGAAGAAGAACTTATAGAAACTTCTATTATAATAGCATCGGAAATTATAAAAAAAGAGGTTGAAGAGAATTCAAGGAAGATGGCAAGGTCTGTAGCTAACTATCTTTTGAGTGATATAAAAGATGAGTTGGAGATAAAACTCTTGGTAAATCCAAAAGATTATGAAGAGTTATTGAAGGATAGTTTGAAAGAAAATATTAAAGTGATTCCTGATAACTCTGTTGCTGTGGGTGGAGTTATACTTCTTTCAAGAGATAAAAGTTTGGATGGAACCATAAAGAGTAGATCTAAAAAGACTCTTCAGCTGGTAAAAGAGAGTTAGGATTTGTTAAAAAACAAAAGTATAGAAGAGTTAAATGCTCTTTGTCAAGATATAAGAGATAAGATACTTTTTACTGTTAGTAAAAATGGTGGACATTTAAGTTCTACTTTAGGTGCGGTAGAGCTTATAGTTGCAATGCATAGTGTATTTGATAGCAGGAAAGACCCGTTTATATTTGATGTATCACATCAATCATATGCTCATAAACTTTTAACAGGTAGATGGGATGAGTTTGACACCCTTAGAACTTTTGGTGGTATAAGTGGATATACAAAGCCTAGCGAGAGTGAACATGACTATTTTATAGCCGGACACAGTTCTACCTCTATTTCTTTAGCAGTTGGTGTTGCAAAAGCTATAAAACTAAAAGGTGAGGATAGAGTGCCTGTAGCTTTTATAGGTGATGGAGCTATGAGTGCAGGGATGGCTTATGAAGCACTAAATGAACTTGGAGATATATCAATGCCTGTTATTATAATTTTAAATGACAACGAGATGAGTATCTCAAAGCCAATAGGTGCTATAAGTAACTATCTTTCCCATGTTATGAGTGGAAACTTTTATCAAAAACTTAAAAGAACTACGAAATCTATCTTAGAACATCTTCCAAGCAGTGCTTCATATATGGCTAAAAAGTTTGATGAGAGTTTAAAACTTATAACTCCAGGGATACTTTTTGAAGAGCTTGGAGTAGAGTATATAGGACCGGTAGATGGACATAATATAGAGAGACTGATAGAGACTTTTAAACTTGCTAAAGATATGAAAAAGCCGGTTTTGATCCATGCTCAAACGATAAAAGGAAAGGGTTACAAAATGGCAGAGGGGTATTTTGAACACTGGCATGGGGTTGGAGAGTTTGATCTTGAAACAGGAGAACCCCTAAACAAAAGTAGTAAACCTAGTGCAACAAAGATCTTTTCACATAAACTGTTAGAACTTGCAAAAGAGGATGAAAAAATAGTTGGAGTAACTGCAGCAATGCCAAGTGGAACAGGTATGAAAGAGTTGATGCAAGAGTTTCCGGATAGATTTTGGGATGTAGGTATAGCAGAACAACATGCAGTTACCTCTATGGCAGCTATGGCAAAAGAGGGATTTAAACCTTTCGTTGCTATTTATTCAACATTTTTACAAAGAGCTTATGATCAAGTTATTCACGATAGTTGTATCTTAAATCTTCCGGTAAAATTTGCTATAGATAGAGCTGGAATAGTAGGTAATGATGGCGAAACTCATCAAGGACAATTTGATATAAGCTTTTTGAGATTTTTACCAAATATGACGCTATTAGCTCCAAGAGATACAAAAACATTAGAATACTCTTTAGAGTTTGCACAAAACTTTAATAAACCATTGGCAAT
>CAZUPK010000054.1:0-3471 GCA_964622255.1 uncultured Campylobacterales bacterium | reverse complement strand
GCTTTTGCTATTTTTTTTCTTTCGTGTAGATAAAAATAGCTTTGCTTTACAACCAAGTCACCACTTATAAGTTGCTCTTTGGGATAAAATGTTCCACTATAGTTTCCGTGATAGTTAAACAAATGCAAAACTATTCCGGCTTTTGAGATAAAGTCTAAAAACTTTGTGTTGAAGCTAACTTCATTTAGACAGTAAAGCTCTCTAACCTCTTCTATCGGCATATAAAACCAACCTTTTTCATTTTTAAAAGCTATGGAGTTATCTTTTCTTTTTAGCTCACCCATTGAAAATATATATTTTGTTTTCATTGTTAGCCTATTAGATTTGAGATAAGTTTTATTATCAACTCTTTTTCACTTGGATTTGACTCTGCTATCAACAATGCAAGAGCAACCAAAGTATTAGAATTTATTTTAAGCTCACCGCTATTATCGTATAAATAGTTATTTTTAGATAAAAACAAAACAAACATAAATGCACCTATCCTTTTATTACCATCTGTAAACGGATGATCTTTTACGATATAGTAAAATAGATTTGAAGCTTTTTCTTCGATATTTGGTAGCAAATCTTCGCCTCCAAAAGTTTGATAAACATTTCTAATAATCCCTTTAAATGAGTTTTCTCTTTCCAAACCAAAAAGATTAGTTGCCTCTTTTTTAGCGATCAGATTTGTTTTTAGTTTTTCTATCTCTTCTTTTGCTTCATCATAATCCAATATAAATTTTGCTTTTTTACCCTTAGGAAGTTCGAGAGAGTTTTCATCGTATCTATTTAAAAGTATCCAACTTTTTGTATATTTTGTAACAATATCCAAAAATCCTTTAGCCTCAATCTCTCCTATATTTGATGATTTAACTGTTCTTGTTAAAAGTTCTATTTCTCTTTTAAACTCATCAAGCCTCTTTTTGTTTATCACATAACCTTTTAGGATATAGTTTTTTAAGATGCTTGTTGCCCATTGTCTAAACTTTGTAGCTCTTTTGCTGTTTACTCTATATCCGACTGAAATTATTACATCTAAGTTGTAATATTCAATCTCTCTTACAACTTCTCTATCTCCTTCTTTTTGAACTGTTGCAAAATTTGCAACAGTTGAACCTCTATCAAGCTCACCACTTTTAAAAATATTTCTAATATGTCTTGAGATTACCGATTTATCTCTTTCAAAAAGCTCACAAAGCTGTTTTTGTGTAATCCAGATGCTTTCATCTTTGATTTTCGGTAAAACCTCAATCTCTCCATCACAAAACTTTATAATCTCATTCATACTTTCTCCTAAATAAAACAATACTCATAATAAGCACACTTTTTGCACTTTCTCTCAAACTTTGGCTTTGGTGGCTTTGAAGCTGTTATAATCCTTTTAATTTCTTCTAAAATCTCAACTAATTTTTCTTCACTCTCTTTATCCAAAACAACCTCATATCTTTTCTTTTCACCCTTTTTCTTTTCAAAAACTTCAAGACGACCCTTTTTAACTATGCCTTTTTGCTTTAACCGATAAAGATAAAAAAGTAGTTGCCACTTTCCAGCCTCTATATCACTATCACTTTTTTTAACCTCAACAACATAATCTTTTGTGATTTTATCTACTTTTATGTTTTCGATACTAACTTCACTAACTCTATCTTCATTGATTTCGTGCAAAACTTTTCCGATCCTAACCTCTTCGGAATTGTCTTCAAGGTTTATTTTATTGGCATGTAGCCAAAGTTTTGTTTTGCAGATAAAGTAATAACTGATTAAAGTTCCTGTTATATCCATAGTTACTCTTTATATAAAATCGAAAGTTTCACTTTTTTTAGTTGGAAAAATTATTCCTCTTTCAAAACTATAATCAAGTTTTAATACATCATAAAAAAGACTTTCTTGGATATGTGTAGGAAGTGGATGTTTAAATTCTTTTTCCAAGTAGTAAGGTAAAGCAATAGTATATTCATAGTCAGTTTTTCCTTTTATATAGTCATCATATAAAATATAGTCATTTTTAGATATCTCAATATCTCTTAAGTCATAATTGTCTGTTGATTTTTTTATAGCATCAAGTTGTTTTATTGTTTTATCATATTTTTCATATGCTTTGTTAAATAGTCTTGTTATCTCATTTTTGATCTTTATATCTTCTTCAAATAATCTATCATAAACAATATTTAACCATTTTGTATATTCACTAAGTTCAAAATAACCATTTTGTATAGTTTGAAATGTTAAATCCAAAATAATATCTCTATAAGGGAGAGAGTTTTGAACTTTATAAATAAATATCTCTCCTTTTTTCTCTATTAACTTTTTACGATTTACTCTCCCAAATCTTTGTATAAGAGAATCAATAGGGGCATTATCTGTAAATATCACATCAAAATCTATATCTAAAGAAACTTCAACTATTTGAGTAGCTACTAAAATAAATGGTCTATTTTCTTTTAGTTTTTTAAATATCAAATCCTCTTTTTTTGTCTTATCTGCTTTTTTAAAAGCAGAATGATATAAAATAATATCTCTATCAATAACTCCTAACTCTTGTAATTTTTCATAAGTAGTAGTTGCTTTTAAAATAGTATTTCGTATTATTAAAATGTTTTTACCATTATTAAATCTATCTAAAATAATATCAAAATCATCTTCTAAAATTTTTTCTACTTTTATAATCTCATTTGCTTTTTTCTCAAACAAATCTTTCTGGGTAATCAATGGATAGTTTTTTATTCCTAAAAGCTCTTTTATCTTATTTGGGATAGATGCACTCATTAAGCATACTTTTACTTCAAACTCTTGACAAAGCTCTAAAAATCGTTTTAAAAATCCCATAAGTTTTAAATCATAAACATGAATTTCATCTATAATAATAGTTGAATTTAAAAAGTTTTTAGTTGTAATATTAAATCGACCTATATTTATAAAATATTTTAGTAAAGAATCAATAGTTGAAACAGTAACCGATTTATTAAAACTTTTAGAAAGCAAAAAATCACTTTTAAATATATCATCAACCTCTCCATTATCTCTTTCATAAGCTTTTTCTAAATATATTTTAGCTGATGAGTGAATAAGTCCACACTCACCCTTATCAAAAAAATTTTGCACTCTTTCATAGAGTTTATTAGAAGTTGTTTGAGTTGGTAGGGTATAGATTATTTTAGAGTGAGGATTGTAAAGATTATTGATAGCCCAAAGCAATGAACCTTCCGTTTTTCCTTCTCCTGTTGGAATTTCCACCAAAACACTTTGAGAAGTATTTGACAATCTTTCTTGAAACTCTCTAAGTTTATCGAAAGGGAGGTGCTTTATAAATTCTTTTTTTGAAGGTTGAGTTTTAAAAGTAACCGGTGTAGTTGTTCCGCTAAATCTTGCACTTGCTAACCAGTCTGCTAGATTTAATATTCCAGATGCATAACTATAGAGAGTTCTTAATTTATGGCTTGAATTTATATATTTTAAATCATCTTCTATTGCAATAAGTTCTGTTTT
>CAZUPK010000053.1:0-3614 GCA_964622255.1 uncultured Campylobacterales bacterium | reverse complement strand
TTTTGCTCTCTTTATCATATAGTTTCTCAAACTCTTTAAGATTATCTTTACTAAACATTCCAGCATTAGCTACAAATACTACTTTATCTAAATCATACTGCTCTTTGATCTCTTTTAATATAGAAATAGGTGTATAACCATCAACTTTGTCTAACCTTTCCTTCAACTCTATAGGACTCAACAATTTATACCGATTTTCTTGGACTTTTAGGTATACTCTTTACTCTTACAAACATAACTCATTATTGTAGCATTTTTTAGATTTAATGTCAAGGTATCTTGGTGATAGGCACTACAATTTTGAACTTCTCCTTTATAAGCCTATTTTTAGGGTTTTAGGAATTTTTTTGTAGTGCCATTGGGTTAAGTCAGGAAATGGTTCACTAAGTTATGATATGGATAAGGTAAAAAGGGCTATTCAGTCTCTTTTTGCCTTATCATTTCCCACTCATTATCTACACTTTGGCAAATGATATGACCTATTAAGATGTGCGTCTCTTGGATTCTTGGAGTATCATTTGATGGAACAACTATATTTATGTCACAAACATCACTCATCCTTCCACCATCTTTACCACTTAAACCTATCGTTTTGCACCCGAGTTGTTTTGCTTTCTTTAAAGCTCCTATAACATTTATGCTATTTCCGCTTGTGCTTATACCTAATACTATATCACCTTTTTTAGCTATTGCTTCGACCTGTCTTGAAAAAACATTCTCATAACCAAAATCATTTGCTATAGCTGTTAGTGCAGAGGTATCGGTTGTAAGAGCGATAGCAGGTAATCCTCTTCTTTTGCTTTTATATCTTCCTGTAAGCTCTGCGGCTATATGTTGAGCATCAGCCGCACTTCCACCATTTCCAAAGATGATAAGTTTTTTACCATCAACTATCGCTTCGCTAACTATTACACAAGCTGTGTAGATATAGTTTTGAAGTTCATCCATAACCTTTTGTATCGTCTTTTTATGAGAGTTTAACTCATTTTCAATCATATTCATCATAATAGTTTTGCCTTTTTTATGATATTTGTTGTGCTTTTTTCATCTACAAACTGAACTAACTTAGTCTCCTTTGCTATATCGCTTCCTATAACCTCTTTTCCTTCATAGTCTCCACCTTTAACTAAAACATTGGGTTTTATCGCTTTTATGAGTTTATAAGGTGTATCATCCTCAAATCCCACTATAAAATCAACCGCTTCAAGTCCTGCTAAAACTTCTGCTCTATCACTAAACTCATTTACAGGGCGACTTTCTCCTTTTAGTCTTTTTACACTATCATCAGAGTTTAGTCCTAAAACAAGTATATCACCAAAGCTTTTTGCCTCTTTTAGATATTTTACATGTCCGCTATGGAGTATATCAAAGCATCCATTTGTAAAGACTATCTTTTTATCTTTTGGTAACACTTGCAAAAGTTTTTCTAAGCTAACTATCTTCTTGCTCTCTTTAAAATTCTCTATATCCTCTTTTTTAACTGCATAACATCCTATATGGCTTACTGCAACTGCGGCCGCTTTGTTTGCAAACTCTATAGCTTCTACTATACTTTTACCCTCAACCAAACTTACTGCAATAGATGCTATAACAGTATCTCCAGCTCCAGTTACATCAAAAACATCTTTTGCAACTGTAGGAACTTTTAAAAGCTCATCCTCATATAAAGCGATACCATCTTCACTTAAAGTTATAATAGAGTATTTTAACTTGCACTCATCTTTTAACTTTTTGATAGCCTTTAGTAAACTATCATCATCTTTTATCTGTATGGATGTGGCTTCCATTGCCTCTTTTTTATTTGGAGTTAAGAGTGTAGCACCTTTATATTTACTATAATCGCTTCCTTTGGGATCCACTAAGATAGGTTTGTTGTGTTCATTTGCTAAAGAGATGAGTTTTTTTGTTAAAGAGTTGGTTAAAACTCCCTTTCCATAGTCACTTAAGATGATAGCATCATAAAAAGGCAATACTATCTTCACTCTTAAAAACAAGGTCTCTTCACTTGTAGTTGATATATCTTCACTATCCTCTTTATCTATACGAACTATTTGTTGGTTTGATGCTATTACTCTTGTTTTATGAGAAGTTTTTCTTCCATTTTGTATAATCCACCCCTCTTTTATAACATCTTTTTGTCCAAGTCTCTCTTTTAAAAACTTTCCTCCCTCATCATCTCCTATAACCGAGCAAACTCCAACCTTGCTTCCTAAAGCAAGAAGGTTACTTATAACATTTCCAGCTCCTCCCATCAAAAGCTTTTCATCTTTTACTTTCACAACTTGAACAGGAGCTTCGGGAGAGATTCTATCTACACTTCCATAAAGATAATGATCTACCATAAGATCACCAATAACTAAGATATTTGATTTTTTCATTTTACCTCTTTTTCAAAAAGCCTTTTTATATCCGGAATATATGTTCTTATCCCCTCTTCCAAAGAGTATCTTGGCTCATAACCTAAAGCCTCTTTTGTTCTACTTATATTTGCTTCGGTAAAAAACTGATATTGTCCTATAAAAGGATTTTTTATATATTCATACTCCCTTTTTATACCAAGTTCCTTTTGGAGTATATCAGCTATATCTTGAAAACTTCTAGCCTTTGCTGTTCCGACATTGTAAACTCCGCTTTTTTTAGGTTTCATAGCCTTTATATTTGCTTGGATAACATCCTCTATATAGATAAAATCTCTTAATATCTTATCACTACCTTCAAAAAGTTTAATCTTTTCTCCTTTTAAAAGTTGATGAGCAAACTGAATCACTGTTGAAGCTGTTTTATTTTTAAAAAACTCCCTTTCTCCATAGACATTAAAGTATCTAAGCCCAACTATATTTATATCTATCCCATTTTTTAAGTAATCAAAAGTAACATTGTCCATCATAACTTTTGAAAAACCATAAACATTATTTGGACTTTCATATCCTACTTCAAATACTTTACTATCACCATAAGTAGCCGCACTTGAAGCATATATCACATTTGCGCTATGTTTTATAGCTATATCTAATATATCTTTATATGCATTTACATTTGTCTTTATCATAAGATCTTGTTCGGCTACAGTCGTATCTGAAATTGCTGCTTGATGAAATATATAGTCAAACTTATACTCATCTTTTAGTCTTCTTAAAAGCTTTTTATCATTTATATCTCCACTTATCACTTCACCTTTAAAACCGATGAGATTTTTAAAGTGTCCAAAACTCTTTAAGTTACCATTTGAAAAAGTTTCACCGCTTCTAAACTTGTCCAACACTACCACTTTTGCTTTTGGATGATTTTCTTGAAAATAAAATGCTAAGTTACTACCGATAAATCCAGCTCCACCCGTTATAAGGATGGTTTTATTTTCTAAATCATTATTTATATATCTCATAAGCTTCCTTGATATTTTGTTTATCAAATAATATCAAGAATATCTAAAATATTATTAACCAAAGTATTTTTGGAGGGAACTTTATATCTTTTTCAAAAATTCCAAAATCCCTTTTATAATCTCAAGTGGAGTTGGAGGACATCCGTTTATGTGATGGGCTATTGGCAAATGCTGTTCTGCCGGTGCGGTAATAGCATAAGTTTTTTCAAAAGGTGCTTTCATCACAGGACAA
>CAZUPK010000052.1:0-4755 GCA_964622255.1 uncultured Campylobacterales bacterium | reverse complement strand
TTACTATGGTTATAATTATTGGAATAGAGGAAATAATGCTTACTCATTTGTAGCTGATGAAAACTTGACAGTTATATTTAACGGAGATAAAAAACAGACTATTCACTTTGATAAAACTAACTCTAAGTTTGCAAAGCTTGTGTTGGAAAACAAAGATGTAGAGGTAAATACTACAAATGCAGTAGCTACTGTAACTAACCTATTTTCTAGCTTTTCTACAAAAGAGTTTCCATGGGGTAAAGTGATAGATGGTATCTCTTTAGGAGAGTTAGCAGTAGTAAAAGCTATAGATGATAGTGATGGTGATGGTGTAGGAGACAAAGTCGATAACTTTAAAGATGATCCATCGGCTTGGTTGGATATAGATGGTGATAAAAAACCAGAGATATATAATAGTGGTTATGATAAAACAAACTCCTCTTTAGAGTTTGATAAGTATATAGATGATGATTTTTACTTTCCATATCTAAAATATATCAAAAACCCTAGATTTGATAAAAATGTTTTTGATCTGATAGTAAATGTAAAACCTCAAGAGGTTAAAAAGTCATACAAAGAGATAAGTGTAATCTTAAAAAATCTAAAATCAGGCAAAGAGTATAATCTTACAAACTTTGGATTTGAGTCTATCACTCATCCAAATGATGTTAAACTAGAAGGCAATAGAGTTGTATCAACCATAAACTCAAATAGTGATGTTATGTTTACTTTTGCTAACTTAGCTAAGATAAAAGAGTTTAGTTTTTCCTCTATACCTTCTGAACTAATCCAAGTAAATCCAACAAGTTATAAAACTAGTCCTCAGCTCTTAGAGCCAGGTAAGGGATATAAAGATGCACTAACAAATGTAAACTATCTACCTATAAAAACAAGATGGTATAAACTATCAAATCTAAAAGCAAATACCCTATATAACTTTATATATCAAACTGATGATAGTATAGGACTTCCTATAGTCACAGAAGGAGATAGTAAAATCTCATACAACCTTTATAAAAAAGATAGTAAAGGAGTTATAACCTTTGTTGGTTCAAAAGAGTTTGATCCTAAAAAAGGATTTTCTTTTGATTTGATTTTTGAAGAGGGGTATGACTATTTTGTAGAGTTTAAAGTGGATGAAAATCTTAAAAAAGCTCACTATAAGTTAGCCTTGATGGAAGTGAACACATTTGATGATAGTAAATACCTATATTTTTCAAAGTTAAAACTTGATGAAAATGGTAAGTTGGATTATAGTGTTATCATTCCTGAGAGTTCAACTTATGATATAACTATAAAATCAGAGTATGAATCATCAGCAAAGTTAAACTTTAGAGCTACATCTATGCTAATAGGTCAAAATAGTATCGAGTATAGTAAAAAAGTTGCTAAAAAGGCTGGAATATACACTCTACATTTAGAGGGTGAGCCAAATACTCAAGTCTATTTTATTATGAAAAAATCAGATACCTTTTTTGAGATAGAATCAAATGACAATATAGTTACAGCTATGAGTTATGAAGGAAAAACTATCTCAAAACTCAATAAAAATGATAAAGATGTATATATATTTAAAGCAAAAAGTGATAAAGTTAACTTTGATATAGATTTTAAAGAGTTAAATGATACTGCTACTATATTTGAAGTAAAACTTTTAGATACTTCTGGTGAAGTGTATGGTGAAGACTATGTAAATGCTGATGAACATTTACAAATCAAAAGCCAATCAACACTTTTAAACAACTATTCTTTAACAAGAGGTAAAACCTACTATCTAACACTATCTATCTATAAATCAGAGCAAAATAAACATGACTATAACCTAACAATCGATAGTGATACAAAGGTTTTAAACAAGCAAGAGGAATCTTTTACAGCCCTTTATAAAGAGTGGAAAAGAACTCTTGGTAAAATGGTGCTTGATGAAAACTTAAATGCCGTTTTTGCAAACAAAACTAAAGTTCTAGATGCAGGAAGCCTCATCATCCTAACAGGAAACAGCAACGATAAACAAGACTCGCTATATAAAGCAAGTCAAAAACTCTCACAAAACTTTTATAAAAGATTTGTATATAGAGGTTTAACTGATGATGACATATACTGGATAAATGCAAATACCAACATAGATATAGATAGTGATGGAAAAGTTGATGATGTGGTAGATAGTGATACTTTGACAGTTAAAAACTTTTTAGACTCTATAAAAAAAGAGGAAGAAAAAGAGAAAAAAGGACCACTATATATCTATATGGTGGACCATGGAGCAAATGGAAGCTTTAAAGTAGCCGATAAAGAGATACTCTTTGCAAAAGATTTAAAAAATGCTTTAGATGAGTTTGTAGAAAATACCGATAGAGATGTTATAGTCATGATAGAAGCATGTAAAAGTGGAAGCTTTATCCCAACCCTAACAGATAACCTCTCATCTAAAAAGATAGCAGTTATCACTTCAAGTGAAACAAGAAAACTAAGCTATATAGATAGTTTTGGAAATATCTCTTTTACAAAGTTTTTAGCAGATGAGCTTTTAAGTGGTAAACCTTTAAACAAAGCTTATGAAGATGCAAAAACAAAACTAAAAGAGCAAGGAGGAGTATATGCCTCTCAAACACCTCTGTTATATGCGAGTGTAGATATAAAAAATATAAAAGTAGGAGGAAGCTTTGCAACTGCAAGTATGAACTTAACTTCGATAGAGAGTGTTATGGTAAATGGCGAAGATTTAAATAATACTCCTACTATAGACTTAACAGATAACAAAGAGATAAAAATATCAACATCTATAAAAGCAGGAAGTGGTATAAATAAAGTATGGGCAGTTATCATCACTCCAGACTTTACTCCACCAAAACAGGGAGATTTTGTAACTCCAGATCTTAGTGACTATACTATAGAGTTAAGCTATAACAAGCAGACAAAAAGATATGAGGGAGTCTATAAACCAAAGCACTCATATAGTGGAAAATATGATATAACAGTATATGTAGAAGATACCGATGGACTTATCTACTCATACAACAAAGATATAGAAGCAAATGGAGATAAAGAGTATGAAACTCCAATCAACTCTATAACAAAATCTCTTGATAAGGGATGGAATATGTCAGCTTTACCAACAACTACAGATATGAGTAAGCTAGATAGTATAATAAACTTAAAACTTATATGGAGTTATGAGGATGGAAGATGGAGTGCATACTCACCAAATCCAGCTCTTCAAGAGGCTATAGAATCTCTTTCAACCATAGATACTATAACCTCTACCTCTAAAGAAAAGGCTTACTGGGTCTTAACAACAAATAAAACATTTATAAACTTTGATGAAAATATCACATCACTAGATATAGATAGTCTAAAAAGTGGCTGGAGTTTGATCTCTACTCCAAAAATAGATGATGTAAAAACTAAGTTTAAAAACAGAGTAAAAGCTCTATGGAAGTATAGCAAAGGAGTATGGTATCTATATGCACCATCTATTACAACTATCCCTTCAAGTTTAGGTAAACTCGAAAAGTTAGATGAGTTTGATGGAATCTGGGTTTTGAGAATGGAGAATTGAGAATGGAGAGTGGAGGATGGGAGTAAGTTCTCTTAGTCTTCTCCCTCTCCTACATAAACTAACTCCCAACCATTAAAAACTAAAATGATACCTTTTTCATTTTTCTTTAAAACATATCTTTTTATCTGAGCCTTTGCTTCTGCTACTTTTTTTTCTAAAAGATCTTTTGTAAACTTTGCTCTTGGTATATACTTTCACTCTATAACTCACTCTACTATAAAGATATAAAATATTTACATGTAGTTGAGATTTTAGCGGAGCTAAAAAAGGGTTGATTGATTTTTTGATAGATATTTGATATAATCTTACAAAAGGGGGGGGTATTATGAGTTTGGTTATAAATATTACAGATACAGATATAGCAAAAAATATAATATGCAAAACTTTTTTGATGGTAATAAAGAGATAAAGAAACTTTTTATAGGCTAAAACCTTTTAAATGAAACTATTTCCAAAAAACATAGACTGGCACGATCAAGCACTTTCATTTGTCAGAGAAAAAAGAGACAATGCTTCAAAAACTCTTGATGAATGGGAGAGTTTAAGAGAGTTAGCATCAAATATCAAAGCTCACACCATTACTCATCTTGACTCATACTTAGAGGAGTTTGAGAAAAACTGCACTAAAAATGGTATCAAAGTTCACTGGGCTGTTGATGCAAAAGAGTTTCGTAAAATTGTTGAGTCCATCTTAAAAGAGAAAAATGCCAAAAAGATAGTAAAAAGCAAATCCATGCTAACCGAAGAGTGTGAGTTAAATCTCTACTTAGAAAAAAAGGGGTATGAAGTTATAGATACCGATCTTGGAGAGAGGATAGTTCAGTTAGAAAAGTTGAGGGGTCAGGTGACAATGACAACTCAAATCAGACAAGGCATTATTTTCGATAATAGAGATAATTATATTATCTATAGGAATACTCCCTTTTGGATTTGACCAAAAAAGATTTGAGGAGAGAGCCGATTTTAGATAAGATGATGGTACACTTCCTCTTTTGAGCCATGATATTTTACGAGATTTTATTCGCAGAGGTTTCTCTGTCAACTCATCAAATCTTTCACCTTTTTTATAAAATTTACCTCACTCCACGACATTTAGGAACAATATTTGCTTAACTACCTAAAAGTATGTAAGGAGATAGTTAAAAATGGAGCATTTACTAAAAATGAAAGAGATATTCTCACAGTATTTTAACTGGCACTATCAAAGAGTAGAATTT
>CAZUPK010000051.1:0-6350 GCA_964622255.1 uncultured Campylobacterales bacterium | reverse complement strand
CTTCCTATCGCTTCTTTTAAATACTCTATGCAACCTAACTCCTTTGCTCCGTCAAAATACTCACTTTTTGGAAATATGATTTGCATAACCTCTTCTAAAACCATCCATAAAGACTCATCATCTTTTTTACTCTTGCTCATTGCAAAAGAAAAAAGTGGTAAAATAAAAAATATTTTAGAAAAAACTCTTCGTGTCAAATATACCTCCATTTTTGTGATAACTATATATCGTCAAAATATTGATTTGATTTACACTAAAGTAACAATTTACTAAAATAAAATAAATTATGATTAGAGGTAAATAATAATGAGAAGTTATAAAGTTTTTAGCGGAACTTCAAATCCAGAATTTTCAAAGGCTGTCGCAAAGTATCTTTCTATCCCACTTTCTAAAGCAGATATAAAAAGATTTAGTGATGGAGAGATAAGTGTTCAAATAAGTGAGAGTGTTAGAGGAAGAGATGTTTTTATCATCCAATCAACCTGTGCTCCGGCAAATGCAAATCTTATGGAGCTTCTTATTATGGTTGATGCACTCAAAAGAAGTTCAGCTAGTTCTATAACTGCTATAGTTCCATATTTTGGCTATGCAAGACAAGATAGAAAAGCCGCTCCAAGAGTTCCTATCACTGCAAAACTTGTTGCAAATCTTATGCAAACAGCAGGTATAAACAGAGTTGTTACTGTTGATCTTCATGCAGGACAGATTCAAGGTTTTTTCGACATACCGGTAGATAATCTTTATGGAAGTATAGTTTTTAAAGACTATATACAAAGAAAAAATCTCAAAAATCCTATCATAGCAAGTCCCGACATTGGTGGAGTTGCAAGAGCAAGAGCATTTGCTAAAAACTTAGATTTAGACTTAGTTATAGTTGATAAAAGAAGAGAAAGAGCAAATGAATCCGAAGTTATGAATATCATCGGTGATGTTGATAGCAAAGATGTGATACTTATAGATGATATGATAGATACCGCAGGAACTATGGTAAAAGCAGCATCTGCACTAAAAGAAAAAGGTGCGGTTTCAGTTGTGGCATTTTGCACTCATCCAGTTTTAAGCGGTCCGGCATACGATAGGATAGAAAATGGCGCTTTAGATGAGTTGATAGTTACCGATACTATCCCTTTAAAACAGGAAAGTTCAAAGATAACAGTTTTATCTGTTTCAAAACTTTTTGCTGAGGTTATTAGAAGAATCTATCACAACGAAAGTGTAAACGGGTTGTTTATCTAATGAGTCAAAAAAATATAAGAAACTTTTCCATTATAGCTCATATCGATCATGGAAAAAGCACACTTGCAGATAGACTTATACAAGAGTGCGGAGCTATAACTGAGCGAGAGATGAGTAGTCAAGTTATGGATACTATGGATATCGAAAAAGAAAGAGGTATTACCATAAAAGCTCAAAGTGTTAGGCTTAACTATGAAAAGGATGGTGAAGTTTATACTTTAAATCTCATAGATACTCCAGGACATGTGGATTTTTCTTATGAAGTTAGTAGAAGTCTTGCTTCAAGCGAGGGAGCTTTACTTATAGTTGATGCTAGTCAAGGAGTTGAAGCTCAAACGATAGCAAATGTTTACATAGCTCTTGACAATGACTTAGAACTTATCCCAGTTATAAACAAGATAGATCTTCCTTCAGCCGACCCAGATAGGGTTAAAGAGGAGATAGAGACTACTATCGGACTTGATTGCACTGATGCTATAAAGACAAGTGCAAAAAACGGAATAGGCATAAAAAAGCTTCTTGATGCTATAGTTGATAGAGTTCCACCACCAAACAAAGATGAAAAAGCTCCTACAAAAGCTCTTATCTATGATAGTTGGTTTGATAGTTATCTAGGTTCTTTGGCTCTTGTTAGAGTATTTGATGGAGAGATAAAAAAGGGACAAGAAGTTTTAGTTATGGGAACCGGTAAAAAACACGAAGTCTTAAGCCTTACATATCCTCATCCGCTAAAACCTATCCCAACAAAAACTATAAAAACCGGAGAAATAGGTATAGTATCTTTAGGAGTTAAGACTATCGGTGATTTGCAAGTTGGAGATACTATAACCGATGCAAAAAATCCTACAGCAGATCCTATAGAAGGGTTTGAAGAGGCAAAGAGTTTTGTATTTGCAGGTATTTACCCTATCGAAACGGATAAATTTGAAGATTTAAGAGATGCACTTGATAAGTTAAAACTAAATGATGCAAGTTTAAGTTATGAGCCTGAAACTTCAGCAGCTTTAGGATTTGGTTTTAGGGTTGGATTTTTAGGTATGCTTCATATGGAAGTTATCAAGGAGAGACTTGAAAGAGAGTTTAACCTTGATCTTATAGCAACTGCTCCAACTGTTGTCTATAAAGTTATAAAAACGGACGGAAAAGAGCTTGAGATAGATAACCCAAGTAAGCTTCCACCGATAAATGAGATAGAAAAGATACTAGAGCCTTATGTTAAAGCAACTATCCTAACTCCAACAGAGTTTTTAGGAAATATCATAACTTTGGTAAATGAAAAAAGAGGTATTCAAGAAAAGATGGACTACATAACTCCTAAGAGAGTTCTGCTTGAATACTCCATACCTATGAATGAAATCGTTATGGATTTTTATGATAAGTTAAAGTCCGTTTCTAAAGGTTATGCATCTTTTGATTATGAGCAAAGTGGTTATCTTGAGGGGGATTTGGTAAAACTTGATATAAAAGTTGCCGGAGAAGTTGTTGATGCTCTTTCTATAATAGTTCCAAGAAGTAAAGCTCAATCAAAAGGTAGAGAGTTTGTAAAAACTATGAAAGAGTTGGTTCCAAGACAACTTTTTGAAGTAGCTATACAAGCTAGTATTGGGAGTAAAATCATAGCAAGAGAGACTGTAAAATCTATGGGAAAAAATGTTACTGCAAAGTGTTATGGTGGTGATATAACAAGAAAAAGAAAACTTTTAGAAAAACAAAAAGCCGGTAAAAAAAGGATGAAAGCGATAGGAAAGGTGCAACTTCCGCAAGAAGCATTTTTGACTGTGCTAAAAATAGACTAATAAAGTTTAAAAAGGAGAAGTTTTATGAAGTATGATGTAGTTATCATAGGTGGGGGAGCAGCAGGGCTTAGTTGTGGTATGACTTTAGCATCAGCAAATAACAAATTTGACTGGGCTAAAGATAAAAGATATCTTATCTTAGATGATGGAAACTCTGATCTAAAAAAAGCATCACTTTTCAATGTTCCCGGGTTTGACTATGGGATAAGTGGGCAAAATGCTATAAAACAGATAAGAGATCACTTAAGCTTTTTTCCTGCTATAGAGATAAAAGATGAGAAAGTTCTTATTATTAGTGGCAGTCGTGGAGATTTTACTATAAAAACATCTCAAAATGAGTATAAAGCAGATATTATAGTTTTAGCAACCGGTATGGATGAGTTTAATATAGATGGACTGGATGTTACTGTAGCTAAACACGATAAAGTGATAAAACCTAACAAAATAAAACTTGAACACATAGACAATCGTATAACAGATGGGGTGTATGTTGCCGGTCTTTTAAGCGGTATAAAAACTATGTTTTTAATAGCCGCAGGAGATGGAAGCAAAGTTGCTTGTGATATATTTGAAGAGTGGACAGGAAAGATGGCAGTCTCTCACGACTCGGTAAAAGATGCTATCTATTAAGGGAAAAATATGTTAAAAAAAGCTTCTTTGATGCTTTTGTTTGCTATATCCGTTTTTGCTCAAAATCCCTTTTTAAACCCCTTGCCATTTAAGGAGGCTATCATAGAGTATAATCTAAGTGGGAGCAAAAAGGGTTTTCAAACACTATATGTAAAGGAGTTTGGAAGATATAAAGTTTATTATAAAAATATCAAAACAAATTTTATGAGTAAACAGAAGAAAAAAGAGGAGTATATCATAGAGACTCCAAAGTGGATTTACTATCTAAAAAAAGATAAAATAGCTTCAAGAACTCCAAACTTCAAATATCTCTTATACATCAGATATAAAGAGTTATCAAAAAAAGAGCAAAAAATAGTTTTAAAAAATCTAAAACTTATAAACTATCTTCCCGTCGAAGATGAAAAGTTTAAAATAGCAAGAGATTTTACATCCATAGATGGAATAAAGTGCGATCTTTTGATGCAAAGAGGCAAAAAAATCTGTTTTGGTTATGGTGGAACACTTTTGTTGAAGTATCAAGTAAAATTTTTAGGTTTTAATTTAACAAAGCTTTTAACAAATATCTTTGAAACAAAGATAGATTCTAAACTTTTTGATATAAGTGATTTAAAGATAACAGATGATAAACTAAAAAGTGTAAAACTCTATGAAAAATCAGCAAAAGTTATCAACTTTTTAAAACGAAGACTAAATCCAAAAACTATCTTTATAAATGTAAAAGCTGACAATAAAGATGTAAATGAAATCATCCAAGAAGGGATAAAGAGTCTCTCGAGTATATAATGGGAGGGAAACTTGATATTATTAATCATTATCTAAATAGTATACTTCCAAGTCTTAGCATATTTGAGCCACATCTAATAGCAAGTTCAAAATCTACACTCATACCCATTGAGCAAATGCTAGCTCCTTTGTTTTGAAGTTTTTCATATATAGAGTATGTTGTTTCAAAACTCTTTTGTATCTTTTTCCCATCTTCACTATGAGATCCTATACTCATAACACCTTTTAAGTTTAAATTTTTAAGCTCTTTTATCTTTAGAAACTCTTCAACCGCAACTTCCGGCATCACTCCGGCTTTGCTATCCTCTTTTGCACTATTTATTTGTAAAAGTATGTTTGGAGTTTTTCCCTTAACCTCAGCTCTTTTATCAAGTTCAATTGCTCTTTCATAGCTATCTATAGAATGGATAAGAGATGGATTTATATCCAAAAGAGCATTTATTTTATTTGTTTGAAGTCTTCCTACAAAGTGCCACTCTAAAGGATACTGCTCTAAACTTTCAAACTTTTGTTTTAAGTCTTGAACCTTGTTTTCACCAAAAGCTCTCTGCCCTATCTTGTAAAGTCCCTCTATCGCCTTAGTATCAACATACTTACTGATAGCAACTATCTTTACTATCTGATGCTCATTTGTCTGTATCCTTGCTTTTTCTATTTTTTCTAAAACTTCATCAAATCTTGCTTCATAATTCATCCCACCAACCTCATAATATCATTTATAGTAGTAAATGCCATCAAACTTAAAAGTATAGCCCAACCTGCAACCGTAAGTCTATAAAAAACCTTTTCACTAGGAGCTTTTTTCGTTACTATCTCATAGAGATTAAACATAATATGTCCACCATCAAGAGCAGGTATAGGGAGTAGGTTTAAAACTCCAAGATTTATAGAGATTAAAGCCATAAACATTAAAAGTGGAACAAGTCCAGCTTGACTAGCTTGAGCTGTTATATCCACTATAGAGATGATTCCACCCATCTCTTTTGCAGGAACAACTCCTGTTACAAGTTTTTCTAAACTTCTAATTATAAGTCCCATCGCCCAAATAGTTTCATCAAAAGCATACCTTAACACTTCTGCAAAACTATCATAATGGATAGTTACAAACTCATTTTTAGGTCCAATACCTATTACCCTTTTTTGTATCTTTTCTCTAAACATATTTTGAGTTTCCAAAAGCTTTGGAGTTATGATAAGAGTTTTAAATCTTCTATCTCTTTCAACCACTACTTTAACACTACCTTCTGAAGTAGTGATAATCTTTCCTATATCATCCCAAGTTGTTATTTTTCTACCGTTTATGGTTACTATTTTGTCATTTGGTTTTATACCGGCTTTATATGCTGGTAAATCTTTTGAAATACTACCCACAACAGGAGCTAACTTATCAACTCCCAAAAATCCAACTGCTATATAGATAAAAAAGGCTAAAAGTATGTTAAAAAATGGTCCTGCTAAAAGTATAAATATCTTTTGCCAAGGCTTTTTGCTCATATAGCTATCTGGATCATCACTCTTTTTTGAAAGGTCAAAGTCATCTTGTCCCTTCATCCTTACAAATCCACCAATAAGCACAGGATAAAAAGTATATGTCGTATCCCCAAACTTTTTAGCAAAGCATGGCTTTTTAACACCTATAGGCATACCAAGCCCAAACTCTTCTACCTTTACACCAAAATATCTTGCTACTATAAAATGTCCAAATTCATGAAAGATAATCATAACAGACAAAACTATCAAAGCTACTAAGATTCCCAAATTATTTTCTCCCCAAATTTTTTATATATGTCAATCCCCATATCCGCATAGCTACAACTAATATACTCTCTATAATCCATATTGTTGGATTTAAAAAAATAAATCCTAAATAAAGTAAAATAACTAAAATTGTTTTAAATATTT
>CAZUPK010000050.1:0-48748 GCA_964622255.1 uncultured Campylobacterales bacterium | reverse complement strand
TTGTAAATTGCGGAGGGGATAAAGGTATCCAAGAAAATAATGAAACTTTAATTTCAAATTATTATCATCCAACTTTAAAAGATGTTTGGCAATATCAGTTAACCGAAGATTTAAATCTTAGCACCAATGCCACCATTTATGATATAGACCTTTTTGAAACTTCCAAGGAAAAAATCAATCAATTACATCAAAAAGGACTAAAAGTTATTTGTTATTTTAGTGCTGGTAGTAGTGAAAATTGGAGAAGTGATTTTAATAAATTTAAATCTGAAGAAATAGGAAAAAGTTTAGATGGGTGGGAAGGAGAAAATTGGATAGATATAAGAAGTAATAATGTAAGAGAGATTATGAAAGCAAGATTGGATATTGCTAAAGAAAAAGAATGTGATGGTGTTGAAGCTGATAATGTAGATGGATATTCAAATGACACCGGTTTTAATTTAACAAGTAAAGATCAACTAGAATATAATCGCTTTTTAGCTAAAGAGGCTCATTTAAGAGGTCTTAGTATTGGTTTGAAAAATGATTTAAAGCAAGTTAATGACTTGGTTGATGATTTTGATTTTAGTATCAATGAACAATGCTTTAAATTTAATGAATGTGATTTATTAAAGCCTTTCATATTAAAAGAAAAACCTGTTTTTAATGTAGAATATAATTCAAAATATTTACAACAAGATGAAATGGTTAAACTTTGCAATAAATCAAAACAATTAAAATTTAATACAAATATATTACCAAAAGAATTAAATGGCAAATGGAGATATAACTGCTCAGATTATCTATTTCAAACATATGCAGTGGGTTTTGGAGGATCAAGCAGTTTTAAATTTCACAATAACATATGGCTTGATGCTACCGATCTTATACATAATGATTTTAAATCTTATAAAAATAATATTACAGATTTCAATGAAAGTGCATTTAATACTTTATCTAAAAAAATTAGCAAAAGTAGATATATTATATATTGGATGACAAAAGAGTGGCAAGAGAATTGGTTTAATGTAAATAGTGTCCAAACTTTAATGGATGAAGGTAAAATTCCTGTATTTATTTACTGGTATTTTGGAGATCACTTAGTAGAAGATGGTTATTTACAAAACAATAAAGAAAATTATTTAGAAGATGTCAAAAGAGTAGCAACTTTTATTAAGCAATTTAATGGAGATAAACTGTTTATATTAGAACCAGAATTTAATAAAGAAAACATTTTAACAGATTTAAATTTAAGAGATATTTTTATAGACACAATAAATAAAGCAATAGATATATTAAAAAGTGAAGATAAAAATATCTATATTTCACTAGCGATGATGGATACAGGAAGCAGAACAACTTCAAGTGATCTTGGAAAATGTGGATATAACTTTTGTGCATTGGGTGATAAATATGAATGGCAAAGGGTAGATCCTATTTATAATTCACTATTAAATAAATTAGATTTTATATCATTTCAGCAAATGATAGGACAATTTAGTAGAGATCCAAATAATCCAGGAACTTGGAATAACCCAAACCCAAAAGCTTTTAGTGATGAAGAAATAGGGATAGAGTATTTAGCACAAAGATTATCAAATTTTGCAACTTTTTTAAAAAATAGATACAATAAACCAGTTTTCCTGCCTTATATAACTATAGCAACTGCCACTTGGAAAGATATTAATAATAATCGTCTTATAGAAAACAATGAAATAAATTCTACTGGTTGGGAATTAAAAGCAAAAAATGTATATAAAAATTTTTATGCAAAAGATCTTTTTGGATATGCTGTAATGGCTCTTTTTGATGATCCAAGTCACGATGAGGGAGGTTATCAATATTTTTTAAACAATGAATATCATTTAGGTGTTATAACAGCTCCTATAATTGATAAACAACTAACTGGAAATATAGATTTTAAATCCGGAATTATCGATGAAATTTTTAAGTAGGAGTCAAAATGAGTGATATAAAAAAATGTAACTCTTTGAAATAGGCTAAAGCAGAGGTTGATATGGTTAAAGTAGAAATTGCTCAATTTAGAAATATATCAAATTTTTAGGAGGTAGGATGAGTGAAGAAAAACAGTATGATGAAGCAAAAATTCAAGAGTTAAAAGATGAGTATATAGATCATATGATGAATCCACGAAACTATGGAAGGATGGAAAATGAAGATGCCTTAGGAGTTGGGAAAAATCCCTTTAACAACGAACTAGTAAATCTTTACTTAAAGGTTGATAGAGATACTATAAAGGATATAAAGTTCGAGTGTATAGGATGTATGAGTACAGTTGTTACCGGTTCAATATTTACAGATATGATAAAGGGTGAAACTTTACAAGAAGCTTTAGATGTAGCAAATGAATTTATCGCAAATCTTGACAATGTTCCTCTAGAGCAAAGAGCTTGTGGAGAGATGGTTGCAAAAGCATATCTTGCATCATATGAAAATCTTATGCACAGAAGAGCTGGAAATAGTGATGAAAAAGAGTATATTTTAGAAATAAGTAACGATTGCTATCCTCAAGAGGAGTTGCCAAATGAATAAACTTTTTCAAAAAAAACATGAATTATTTTTAAGTATGCTTTTTGGTGCTTTTAGCATCAGTAATGATGACTTGTTTGATATTTTATATGATTTTGCTTTTATAGAGTATAGGCACTTAAATTGGCTTGGTACAAAGTTGGCAGAAGAAAAACAAGAGTTTAACTTTGACTATGAAAGAGCAAATGTAAAGTTTGAGGCAAAAGACAACTTTGAACTTTTTACACTTTTAAAAAAGCAGTTAGAGGATATAAGAGAGTCTTACCAAAGTGATGGGATGTTTGATAGATTTGTAGCTGATGAAGAATATTTTATCCAAAAAATAGATGTTCTTTTAAAGAATGAAAAAAACAACCAACCTATAACAGCTTTTAGTAAAAAAAGAGTTCTAGAAGGGTATGAACTTGATAAAACAAGCACAGATGCTTTAACACAGTTTTTATTTGAAGAGACATATAAAGAATATGAACTTGTTATGGTTTATAGTTACTCAAACTTTTATACAGATTCGAAAGTTCTTTCAAATATCTTTATAGATTTGATTTATGAATCATTTTTCCACTTAAAAAGTTTTGCAAGAATGTTAAGTAGGATGGGAATCCTCTATCTTCCAAGACAAATAGTTCAAAGTGTTTATAAATTTGATGATCTTAAGCAGTTTTTACTTGATGGTATAGAGGAAGAGAAAATGGCAAAAGAGGAGTGTATAAAACTATCTCAAGCTGTAAAAAATGAAGAGCTTTCAAACTTTTTTAACTTTATAAACAACCAAGAAAACTACCATATAGAGCTAATGCAAAAAGCTTTAAAATATACTTTATACAAAAAATGGCCAACAAAGGAGGCTTAGGTTGCTACAAAAAAGATGTAGAACAAATGGATATTTTAACCGAATGTAATAATATCTATGATTTATATGATATTGCTATATACAAATTTGCACAAAGATTGAAAGGGAGAAGAAGATGAATCTACTAAAAGCATCGTGGACAAATACCATCTCAAAATGTTTTGAAAAGTTTGCTAATAAAGAGTTCCCACCACTTTGCCAAAGTTTTATAAACAAAACTTATGTAAAATGTATGGGTGTTGATATGAGTGAGTTTAATCCTCCTCATAATTATAAGAGTTTAAATGCCCTTTTTACAAGAGCTTTAATAAAAAAAAGAAATATAGATGAAGCTGAAAACTCTGTCATATCTCCTACAGATAGTTTGGTAACAGCTCAAGGAAAAATAAAAGAGGATTTAGCTTTACAGATAAAGGGACTTTGCTATAGTGTAGATGAACTTTTAACTGATAAATTTGAAGCAAAAAGATTAAGAAAACTTTACAATGGAGAGTTTATAAACTTATACTTATCTCCAAAAGATTATCACAGATACCACCTCCCACTATCAGCTAAAATAAATAAAATAGTCTATGTTCCTGGAAGCTTATACCCTGTAAACAACACTTACCTAAACTCTATGGTGGAACTTTTCATAAAAAATGAAAGAGTTATCATAGAGTGCGAACATAATCGAAAACTCTTTTATATGGTTATGATTGGAGCTTTAAATGTTGGAAAGATGACTATAAAGTTTGATGATAGCATAGAAACAAACAGTGATGCTAAAGAGATAAAAGTGTATGATTATGAAGATATAGCTCTAAACAAAGCTTATGAGCTTGGTATGTTTAAGATGGGTTCAACAGTAGTTTTACTTTTTCAAAAAGGATTTGTTACTTTGGAGGATAGTTTGGGGAAAAAGGTAAGATTTGGAGAAAAGATAGCTACAATAAAAAATTAAATCCAACAAAAAATATAGCACTTATAAGAATAATACTAGCTCCGCTTGTTATATCAAGGTAGTATGATGCTATAAGTCCTGTAACTGTAAAAAGCATAGAAAAAAGTGAAGAGAGCATCATCATAGTTTTAAGTGAAGATGATAGTTTTAAAGCCATAAAAGTTGGTATGGTTAAAAGTGCTATAATAAGGATAAGACCTATAACTTTTATAGCTATAACTATTGTCAAAGAAGATAGTATAAGTATGAGTGTATAGAAAAACTTACTATTTATCCCTAAAAGTCCTGCATACTCCATATCATAAGAGACAGCCAAAATCTTTCTATACCAAAGTGTAACTATAAAAATGATAAGTAAAACTATAGTTAGCATATAGTATATATCACTTTTGCTTACTGCTAAGATAGAGCCAAAGAGATAACTCATAAGGTCACCACTGTAGCCACTCGTTTTATCTATAAAAACTATTCCAATCGCCATACCAACTGCCCATGTAACACCTATATATGTGTCTATAAACTCTCTATTTTTTAAAGTTAAAAGGGCTATGATAATGGCAACTGTTACACTAAAGATGGTTGTGCCAACAAAAAATGGAAGTCCGAAAAACAGAGCTATTCCTATTCCTCCATATGATGCATGGGCTATTCCACCAGAAAGAAAAACCATACGATTTACTACTATCAAACTGCCTATTATTCCACTTGCTATACTTATAAGAAAAGCTGAGAGCAAAGCATGTTGAAAAAATGTATAACTTAACAACTCTTGCATGTATATTCCTCTAGCATTTGCATAAGTTCCACTTCACAAAAGTGTCCATCTTGATTTAACTCTAAGTTTGGACTCTGATGCATAAAAATATTTTTATTTATATAAGCTATTTTTGTTGGATATTTTAATATAACAGATATATCGTGACTTACTACTACAATAGTTATCTCTTGGTTCAACTCCTTTAAAAGTTTATATATACTTTCACTTGCTGTTGGGTCTATATTTGAGGTTGGTTCATCCAAAAGAAGTAGTTTAGGTTTACTAAAAAGAGCTCTTGCTATCATAACTCTTTGTCTTTGGCCACCAGAGAGAGAACCTATCTTAGTTTCGAAAGACCCTTCTAAACCAACCTGCTTTAAAACCTCTTTTACTCTTTGTTTGATGCTCTCATTTGGATTGTAACCTAAACTTACTACTTCCCATACTTTTATAGGAAAGTTGTTGTTTATATTTGTATTTTGAGGAACATAACCTATCTTTTTTTCATATAGTTTTATCTCTCCCTCTTTTAGCGGTAAAAGCCCCAAGATGAGTTTTAAAAGTGTGCTTTTTCCCCCACCATTTGCACCAATAATGACTAAAAAATCTCTCTCTTTAACCTCTAAGTTTATATCTTCTAAAACTTTTTGCTTTGAATATGAATAATGTAGATTTTTTATAGATAGAACTGTTTTCATCTTAGCGAGTTTGCTACCTCTTTTAGAGTTTGGCAAATGTTAGGATTTAGAGGAGATATTTTTATTATAGTAGCATCTAATTCGTTTGCTATGATTTTAGCCAATTTATCAGAAAACTCCGGGCTTGTTATGATAGTTCTTATACAACTTTTTTTAGCCTTTTTTATAATTTTTAAAAGCTTTTTTAAATTTGGCTCCTTTCCGTCCATCTCGATAGAGATTTGAGTTAGATTAAACTCATCTGCAAAGTAGGTAAAAGCAGGATGAAAAGTCATAAAGGTTTTACTCTTCTTTTTTGATAAAATATTGTTTATATTATGACCACAATCGGTTAATTTTTCTAACAAGCTTTCATAATTTTTCTTATAAAAATCACCATTTTCATTATCTATCAAGACTAAAGAATTATATACCTTTTTTGCCATAATCTTAAGATTTTCTATAGATAGCCAGATGTGAGAATTTTTGTTTATCTTTTTTATATCTTCATCAAGTTTAATTATTTTTAGACTATAATTTTGAGACTTAAACTTTTCAAGCCATACCTTTTCAAATTCAACTCCTATGGCAAAGTATATCTTTGCATCTTGAAGTTTTACCATCTGTTTTGGTTTTGGTTTATAAGTGTGGGGAGATACACCATTTGGAACTATAGTTGTAATATCTATCATATCTCTACCTATAAAGTTCAAAAGAAAGCCCTCAGGTTCTATACTTGCTATAACTTCTACCTTAGCAAAAAGTGATGATAAAAAAATCATTAGTAAAAGCATTTGTTTAATCATAATCGCATTTTAACAAAAAAAAGATTAATTTCTTTGATATATTAGTGAAACCTAAAAAATAAAGTATGGACTTCCAATGTATCAATATACTATCAAAGAGTTCAAAATAGGAGTATTATTTGTCTTGAAACTTTGAATGCAAAAGGTATGATTAAAAATAAATACTTATCTAAATAAGTAGCAGATGTAGCTTATAATGAGTTTATGCAACAATTGGAGTATAAAGCTAACTAAAGAGGTAGATAATAAAAATACAACAGGAACTATCAAAATATAAGCTTGTGGAGTGTCATAAAGTTTCTAGCACTTGCTAGAAATCACACCATTACAAAGCAAGAAGCCTATCTTCTTTAGAGATTGGGTAGTTCACATTATAAATTAAACTTTTATTAGTATATGGATACAATTTTACATCATATTTAACAAGGGGAAAATTATGCAAAAACAATTTTACTATCCAAATGAAGAGTTTGCCAAAAAAGCAAATATAAAAAGTTTAAACGAATATAAAAAGCTTATGCAAAAAGCAAAGGATGATTATGAGGGTTTTTGGAAGTCATATGCTGATAAAAAAATAGAGTGGATAAAGACATATAAAAAAGTTTTAGATAGCTCAAACACTCCTTTTTACAAGTGGTTTACAGATGGAAAGTTAAATGTTTCAAACCAATGTATAGATAGGCACCTAAAAACAAAGGGAGATCAAGTTGCCATACTCTTTGAAGGAGATAGAGGAGATATTCAAGAGATAACATATAATGAACTTAGTAAAGAGGTAAATAGATTTGCCAATCTTCTAAAAAACAAGTTTGGTATTAAAAAGGGTGACAGGGTAGTTTTATATATGCCGATGATACCAGAATCTGCTTATGCAATGCTTGCATGTGCTAGAATAGGAGCTATACACTCAGTAGTTTTTGGAGGATTTTCTGCTGAAGCACTAAAAAATAGGATAGAGGATGCTAAAGCAAAACTCATCATAACTGCTGATGGAGCATATAGAAAAGGAGAGCCTTATCTTTTAAAACCTGTTGTTGATGAGGCTTTAAAAGATGGCATTGACTCGGTAGAAGCTGTTTTAGTAGTCAAAAGAAACAATGAAAATATAGATTGGATTAATGGCAGGGACTATAATTACAACGAACTTATAAAAAATGAGAGTGATGAGTGTCCTTTTGAGATGATGGATAGTGAAGATCCTCTCTTTTTGCTTTATACTTCAGGAAGCACTGGAAAACCAAAAGGTGTTCAACACTCAACTGCGGGTTATATTCTATGGGCGCAGATGACTATGGAATGGGTTTTTGATATACAAGAGGGTGATGTTTACTGGTGCACAGCAGATATAGGTTGGATAACAGGACATACATATATAGTTTATGGACCACTTGCATCAGGAACTACTACTGTTATGTTTGAGGGAGTTCTTACACATCCAGATGTCCAAAGGGCTTGGAAGATGATACAAAAACATAAGATAACTCAGTTTTATACTGCTCCAACAGCCATCAGAGTTTTACACAAGATGGGAGAGAACGAGCCTAAGAAATATAACTTAGAAAGTTTAAGAGTTTTAGGAACTGTTGGAGAGCCTATAGACCCTCCTGCTTGGAAGTGGTATTATGATGTAGTTGGTAGAGGAAAGTGTAGTATAGTCGATACTTGGTGGCAAACTGAAACGGGAGGGCATATGATAAGCCCTATCCCTTTTGCAACAGCTATAAAACCAGCTTGTGCAACACTTCCACTTCCTGGAATTATGGCTGAGGTTATACAAAAGGATGGAACACCTACCCCTGTAGGAGAAAAAGGGTATCTTTGTATTACAAAACCATGGCCTAGTATGATAAGAACTATTTGGGGAGATGATGATAGATATAAAAAGGCATATTTCAGCGAGTGTGTAAAAGATGGAAAAGCGGTTTATTTTAGCGGTGATGGAGCTATGGTTGATGAAGATGGATATATCACAATAACTGGAAGAGTTGATGATGTTATAAATGTCTCCGGTCATAGAATGGGAACAGCAGAGATAGAAGCAGTAGTTAAAAAAGACGAACATATAGCAGAAGTTGCGGTTGTAGGAAAACCCCATAATATAAAGGGAGAGAGCATTTTTATCTATGTCGTTTTAAAAGATAATGTAAAAGTAGATGATATAAAAATTCATATAAATGAACTTCTTTCCGAAGAGATAGGAAACATAGCAAAAGCTGATGATATAATAGCAGTTGCTGGACTTCCAAAAACTAGAAGTGGAAAAATTATGAGAAGGATACTAAGAAGTATAGCCAAAGGTGAAGAGATAAAACAAGATATATCAACTTTGGAAAACCCTTCGGTTGTTGAAAAAATAGAAACGGCTGTTAAAAATAGCTTTTAAAAGGGGAGTGAAATATTCTCTTCTTTTAACAAAAAAATATAAAATAATAAATGTCTATTCTTGAATTTATTCTTTTTTAGGCGAGGTACAGGTTAGTAGTAAAAATTATCCGAAAACACTTTTAGCTACTAAAAAAGTTAAAAGTGAGATTATGATTAAAATACCGAAAAATTTTCTATAGTATCTATTGTCTATCAAAGTTGCTACAAAAGTTCCTGCTACTGATAAAATTATGAGTGATGCATAGAGGATAAAGAAAAATATTATGGTATCTTGTGGCATTGATGTAGGTGGAGTATCTGGTAAAATAAATGTTTGTATAGCTAAAAATATTATCATTAAATAGATAGCAACACTAAAAAATGCTGTCCAAAAAAGAAATTGAATTTTGCTATTTTTGATAAGCATAAATTATCCTTGAAATAAATATAGTAGTATATCATAATATTTTGATAAAATATTACAAAATATAAAAGGTGTTATTATGATTTACATTCTCAGCCAAAAAGAGTATAAAGATGCTAAAAACCTCCCTTGTATCATAATAAAATATATAAAAAAAAATATAGAGTTAAACTCCTATGATGCTTTAGTCTTTACCTCTAAAAATGGTGTGAAAGCAATAGATAAGATAAACAAAGAATGGAAAAAACTTCCATCGTATTCTATCGGTAGTGGCACAAGTAGCACCATAAAGAAGCTTGGAGGAAGAGTAGAGTTTGAAGCTAAAAATTCTTATGGTAACGATTTTGCAAAAGAGATAAGAAAGGAGCTTGAGGGTAAAAAAGTTCTTTTTTTAAGAGCAAAAGTTGTTACTTCAAAGTTAAACACTATCTTAAAAGAAGCAGAAGTAAAGTTAGATGAAGAGATAATTTATGAAACTGTTTGCAATGAGTGTAAAAATCTATCTAAACCTCCTAAAGACTCTTGTATAATATTTTCTTCTCCATCAACTATAGAGTGTTTTTTTAACTGTTTTGAGTGGGACGATAGTTATAAAGCTGTAGTAATAGGCAAGGTTACTTTAAAAGCACTTCCTAAAGGTATCCCTTTTGTTATGAGTGATAAAACCAATATACCATCTTGCATAAAAAAATGTAAAGAGATACTCTAGCCAAATTTCACAAAATTTTAAATAATCCTTAAATAAAAGATTTTGAAAGGATTTTTGCTTGAGTTGGTTATAAAAAATAGTAGAAATCAACTATGAGGGGATATACAAAGGCTAAAGAGGTGATAAAGTTATTAAAAACAATTTATAGTCCTATCTTTCCCATTAACCACCAACCTCTTTGTGCTATACACTTTACCCAACTTTTTTAGTTATAGCATCTTTTTTATAAGAATGTTATATTCTTCAAAACAATTCCTCTTCAAATCGCTTTATCTTAAAAGCTTTGGTAACTCCAGCTATTGTTAGATAAACTCTCTTTGCAACTCCTAAAGGAAGATTTTCCGGTATCCCCATATTTTTTTTGGTTTTAAAAAGATTTGTTTTTGGGAAGCTTGGTTCACTACATCCAAAACAAGGACTTCCATTCCTTGTTTTAGAGTTTACTTCATTCCATAAGATTTTGTTACAACTTCCTCTTGTAAAAGGTGCTTTACATCCATGTTCATAAAACATACACCCCTCTTTTTTACCAAAATTATGATTATCTACTTTATACTCAAAATACTCATTTCTTGTGCAACCATTATGAACCGTATATGCAAAATATTCCATAGGTCTTAAAAACTTATCCAATTTTATCTTCACATTGTTTCTTATGCTATAAAGGACATCTACCAAAACTTGGGGATGCACTGGACATCCAGATATACAAATAGTTTTATTCTTCATACAATTAAACAAATGTATAGGCTTATCTTCATCAAAATGAAATCCTGTTGTATGGGCAAAGCCACTATTTTTAAAAATACCCCCAAAAGTAGCACAAGTTCCAACTGTTACTATTTTTTTTGCTTTTGTGGCATATTTATCTATAAGATTTATCACCGGTTCATCAAACTTTTTATACTCTAAAGAGATAGCACCTTCAAGTATCAACACATCACACTCTAGTTCATCATTTATTACATCTTCAAAACTATTTGTTGAAGTTAAAATTGGATGATATATAAACTCAAAATCTTTTAAAAATTGTTCAAAATATGGATAGTTTAAAAATGAGTGAGCATTGCCATTACAAGAGATAGAGGTTAACCATAAAAGTTTTGTTTTCATACTCTATATACTAAGTGCTTTGTATATATTGTAACTTATATCCTCTATATATTCATCCAACTCTTTTGGCAAAAGATTTTCCCCTTTTAAAAATACCATACCTCCAAGATAACCCATAAAAAGTCCAAAAGCACTAAAAAAGTCTTGTTCTCTTAAATTTCCAGCTTTTACACCCTCTTCAAAATAAATCATAATCTCCATAACAAAATCATTTACACAAGTTATCCCTTCACAACCATCTTTAAAAACTTCACGATTGCTAAGATAGACTCTTAAAAAATAATCTATCATCTCAGGATGCTTTTTGGCAGTTTCAAAATACACTTTTACTATCTCTTTAGTTTTCTCTTTTGTATTTATATCTTTTTCATTTATCTCTTTTAATCTTTCTCCCAAATACTTTGATATAAAAATAATAATCTCTTTTGCTAAAACATCTTTTGATTTAAAATAGTTATACATATTTCCCGCACTCATACTAAGTGCATTTGCAATATCCGGAATAGTGGTATTATAAAATCCCTTTGAAGCAAAAAGTTCCAATGCACCCCGCATTATACGGACTTTTTTATTTTGTTTTTTTTCCTCAATCTTTGAAGTTGACAACCCAACATCCCCTTATAACTTTTATATTTGCTGATTATATAATTTTCTTAATAAATCTAACCTTTTTACAAGACTTTTTCTCTTTTTTTATAAAAATTTCTTCTAAATTCCTTAAATTTTCCTATTATTATAGCTTCTCTTGCCTCTTTCATTAATTTTAAATAATAGTGAAGATTATGTAAACTTGCAAGTCTAAAGTATGTCAGTTCTTTGGAACGATAAAGATGGTTTAGATAACCTCTACTATATCTTTTACAAGTATAACACTTACACTCACTATCTATCGGTTCATCGTCTAGTTTATACTTTGCAGATTTTATATTTAGTTTTCCAAAGTTTGTAAAAAGTGTTCCATTCCTAGCATTTCTTGTTGGCATCACACAATCAAACATATCCACACCACGATATATATTTTCTATCAAATCCTCTGGAGTTCCAACTCCCATCAAATATCTCGGCTTATCTTTTGGCATAAACTTGGTTGTCCACTCTACCGTATCATACATATCTTCATTTGCCTCACCAACACTAAGTCCACCTATGGCAAATCCATCAAAATCAAGTTCGCAAAGCTGTGATGCACTTAGTTTTCTAAACTCCTTATCTATACCACCTTGAATAATAGCAAAAATATTTTGTTCATTTCCAACTCCCTTGCTTTGCATTTTTCTAAAATACTCTATCGACTCTTTAGCCCACTTAGTGGTTCTTTGTATGGACAATTTTATCCTATTTCTATCTGACGGAAGTGCCACAAGATCATCTAGTATCATCATAATATCTGAGCCTAAATTTAACTGTATATCTACAACTTTTTCGGGAGTAAAATAGTGTTTACTTCCATCTATATGACTTTTAAACAAAATACCATTGCTATCTGACTTTGAGTTTGAAGAAAGTGAAAAAGCTTGAAATCCTCCACTATCTGTTAAAAAATTTCTCTTATACTTTGTAAACTTGTGAAGTCCACCAAAGTGTTTTACAACTTCGTCGGAAGGACGAAGATAGATATGATATGTATTTGCTAAAATAATATCTGCACCAAGTATTTCTTGCATATCCACTTCATCTAAAGCTTTGACACTCCCAACCGTTCCAACTGGCATAAACACCGGAGTTTGTATAGTTCCGTGAACAGTCTTCATCGTCGTTGCTCTAGCACTTCCATCAACAGAGTCTATCCTAAAATCCATCTACACCTTTTTACAATACACTTACACTTCTATCATTTTCTAGAATACTACACCATCTATCCTTATAGTATTGTGGAACAAACAAGAACCTCCAAAAATCTAAAAAAAATAGGATTACAAAGCTTCCTCATCCTCTTCTGCGGTTCTTATCCTGATAGTTTTTTCTACCGGAGTAACAAAAATCTTCCCATCACCTATTTTTCCTGTCCTTGCTGCACCTACTATCGCATCTATTGCAGGTTGTAAAAATGGCTCACTTACTACAACTTCAACTTTTATCTTTGGAAGAAAATCAACAACATATTCAGCTCCTCTATAAAGTTCACTATGTCCTTGCTGTCTTCCATAACCCTTAACCTCAGAAACTGTCATACCCTCTATCTGTGCCTCTACCAAAGCCTCTTTTACATCATCAAGTTTAAATGGCTTGATAATAGCTGTTACCTTTTTCATTTACACCCTTCCTTATAGATTTATCGCCTCTTCAGTGTGAGTTTCGATATCAAGAGCTTTTAACTTTGTTTCATCATTAACTCCACCACCACCTGTTGTGAACTACCTCTAGCTAAAGAGCTAGAAGCTTCCTAACTAGCAAACTCCAACGAGTTTGAATTTGAAAGGCTTTTGAGTTTAATCTAAGAGTTCAAGGGATAGTTCCTAACCCAAAGACCAATTAGTTGATATTTTTATCCTCTAAAAATGAGATACTTCATACTCAAATGAGGTATTCAACTCTTAGAAGAAGGGAAATATCGATTATATACTTGCTACCTCTTACTTTGATGATATTATAGCAAATATTCAAAAAATTAGCAATATCTTTTTCAATTCATCCCCGTCTTAGAGAATGGGGTTTTCTTGAAAAGATTGTGATAAAAAGATAAAAGTTGTATAAAAATTAGGCAGTTTAAACTTGAGTTCTTAGTATATCTTTATAAGCACTTAAGGCTTTATTTCTAAGCTCAAGAATCATCTTCATATTTATCTCTGCTTTATCTATGGCAATAGCTACTTGATGAAGATCTCTCACACTTTTTGTTGAGACAGAGGCAGATACAACTTCAACCTTTTCTTGCCCTTGCTTTACCTTTTTTATACTATCTTTTAGTATCGATAGAAGGTCTGCACCAGCACCATTGGTAGTTTTCCCTTTGATATCACTTCCACTTTGAACATCACTAATTTGCGATATAGCACCTAAATAGCTCATCTATCTATCCTTTTTAAACCTGCAATTCTTTTACTATGCTACAAATATGGTCTTCGTCATTGTGCCTTGCTTGTAAAGCTATAAATATATATACCATCAAACTTAGTTTTTTTAATCAATCCACCATACTTTAAGTTGTTAACTTCTGCCATATTTGCTTGATAAACTCCAATTACCTCTGCTAAATCGACCTTTTCGATGACAGGATTAATATTTGGTGAGCTTTCACAACCATTTTTATTCGCATTGGGATTGGTTGGGTTATATCGTAATCTAAACAAAATTTTAGTAGTATCTAAAAAAGAGATTTTAGGATTTTGGTTTGAGAGTAGATAAAACACTGTTTTATTTAACAACTTTTTTGCTAACTTTAAGTATAATATTTGTTTACTCTATGAGTATATATAAAACAACTCACTCAAATCTTGGAGAATTTCATTTTCTCTTAAGACAATTTATAGCTGTTTTCCTAGGTATAGCTATTATGTGGTATCTCTCTACATTAAATCCTGATAAATATTTTAAACCAATAGGGATGACTTTGTTTATATTATTTATATTTTTAATGAGTATTATGCATTTTTTCCCACAAGAATATGTTATGGCTATAAATGGTGCAAAAAGATGGATAAAGATACCGTCACTTGAAATTTCATTGGCACCAGTAGAGTTTTTTAAGATAGGGTTTATATACTTTTTAGCCTGGAGTTTTTCGAGAAAAATAGAGTTAGCTCACCATATAAGTTTTAAAGATGATACAAAGAGGTTTTCTCCATATCTTATACTTTTTTTGATAATCGTTTACTTGGTGGCTATTATGCAAAATGATTTTGGTCAAGTTATGGTTATGGGATTTGTGCTTCTTGTTATGGGGCTTATGGCAGGTATTAGTTCTAGACTTTTTTTAGCAGTATCACTTCTAGGAATAACACTTTTATCATACCTTATTATGCATAATGAAAATCGTTTTCATCGTATCCAAGAGTGGTTTTATGACTTTCAATCACTCTTTTTAAAAATACTTCCAAAATCTCTACAGGTAGATACTCCTATAAATAACTCAAAAACTCAACTATCCTCCTCTTATGATGCTATCATAAATGGTGGAAGTTTTGGAACTGGAGTTGGAAATGGAGTTATAAAGCTCGGATTTTTACCGGAAGTTCATACCGATTTTATACTTGCCGGTATTACTGAAGAGATAGGAACAATAGGTGTTAGCTTTATAATAATAATATTTTTTATTATAATATTTAGAATACTAAAAATAGCAAATAGGTTAACCAATAGGATGTATTCAAACTTTGCTTTTGGAAGTGGACTTTTGATAGCAGTTTCACTTTTTTTAAATGCCTTTGGTATAACCGGAGCTATTCCGATAAAGGGTATAGCAGTTCCTTTTTTGAGTTATGGAGGTAGTTCTATAGTAGCGGTATCTATAATGATGGGAATGATTTTAATGATAAGTAAGAGGGCAAAATGACAAATATAGCAATAACAGGTGGCGGAACAGGTGGACACTTAACCATAGCAAAAGCGATAAAAGAGGAGTTAAATAAAAGAGGTATAAAACCTATATTTATCGGTAGTAGCAATGGTCAAGATAAAAAATGGTTTGAAAATGATAAAGGATTTAAAGAGAGATACTTTTTTAACACAGGCGGAGTAGTAAATAAAGGCAAAATAGGAAAAGTTTTATCACTTTTAAATATCCTAAAATACTCCCTAAGATGTAACTCCATCTTTAAAAAGCACAACATAAAAGCTATTTTTAGTGTAGGTGGTTATTCAGCCGCTCCAGCATCTATTGCATCTATACTTTTTAAAAAAGATTTATATATACACGAACAAAATGCCGTCATAGGAAGTTTAAACAAACTCTTAAGACCAAGAGCAAAAGCATTTTTCAGCTCTTATGAAGAGAATAGTCCACTTAAAAGTTATCCAGTTAGAGATATATTTTTTCAAAATGCAAGAGTAAGAGATGACATAAAAACAGTTATATTTTTAGGTGGAAGTCAAGGAGCAACAGCTATAAACAACTTTGCTATGAAAATAGCTCCTTCTTTAAAAGAAAAAGGTATAAAGATAATCCACCAAAGCGGAGGTAGAGACTATGAAAAGTTAAAAGAATTCTATCGTGATAACCGTATAGAAGTGGATCTTTTTGACTTTACAAATGAGTTAGATAAAAAGATAAAAGAGGCAGATTTTGCCATAAGCAGAAGCGGTGCAAGCACACTTTGGGAGTTAGTAGCATCTATGCTTCCAACTCTCTTTATCCCATATCCTTATGCCGCGAAAGATCATCAATATCACAATGCACTCTTTTTAAAAGAAAAAGGTTTATGTTTTTTAAAAAGAGAGAATGAACTTAATGAGACTGTTTTACAAGAGATATTTAAAGCAGATATTTCAACTATGAGTCTTGGACTAAACAACTCCATAAAGCAAGGTGGAGCTAAAAAAATAGTTGATTTTATTACAACCTAAGTTCGGTGATATTTCATATCAATAAGGTTATAAGAGCAAAAACAAAGATATATTTAATGAACCCTCTGATAAACTATGAATGTTTTCAGAGGGCTTTAAAAATGTAAGATTGTGCAAAATTTTTTTGAGTAATAGCCGTAGCTATTGCGATGAAAAATCTTGTGCAAGATTGCTTTTTTAAAGCCCTCCCTATGGGCGACAAGAGAAGATTACTACTATTTCGTTAGATATATTTGAAGCTACTAGTAGCTCCTGCATATATCTGCCTCGTATTAGCAACCTTCTCTTGTCGCTGAAAATATCCATAGTTTATCAGAGGGTTCAAATATAATAACCAAAACATATAAATTTGATTTGAGGTTTTTTATGGGTTTAACAATAACAGAAAAAATATTTAGCGAACATATAGGAAGAGAAGTAAAAGCTGGAGAGATTGTTGACTGTGATATAGATATGGTTATAGGAAATGATATAACAACTCCTATTTCTATAAAAGCTTTTCGTGAGAGTGGGACTAAAAAGTTAGCAAAGCCCGATAACTTTGCGATAGTTATGGATCACTACATACCTGCAAAAGATATCGCAAGTGCAAATCAAGCAAAGATAAGTAGAGAGTTTGCCTATGAGCATAACTTAAAACTCTTTTTTGATGAAAAAGATATGGGAATCGAACATGCACTGTTACCCGAAAAGGGACTTGTTATACCCGGAGATGTTATCATAGGAGCTGACTCACACACTTGCACTCACGGAGCTTTAGGAGCTTTTTCAACCGGTATGGGAAGCACCGACTTAGCATATACGATGATAACCGGAAGAAATTGGTTTAAAGTTCCTCAGTCTATAAAGGTAGTTTTTAGAGGAAAACCGGCAAAACATATATATGGAAAAGATTTGATTTTAGAAATCATAAGAGAAATAGGAGTTAATGGAGCTTTATATCAAACTTTAGAGTTTACTGGAGATACTATAGAGCATTTAAGTATGGATGATAGATTTTCACTATGTAATATGGCAATAGAAGCTGGAGCAAAAAATGGTATAGTAGCTGTTGATGATATAACAAAAGAGTTTTTAAAGGACAAAGATTTAAGAGATAAGCCAAAGTATCACTATAGTGATGAAAATGCAAACTATGTAAAAACTATAGAGATAGATGTAGAAAAGTTAGAGCCAATTGTTGCCTATCCATTTTTGCCATCAAATGGAAAACCGATAAGTCAAGCTGTTAGTGATGACTTAAAAGTAGATCAAGTATTTATCGGAAGTTGCACAAATGGAAGACTTGAGGATTTAAAAATAGCTTCTAAGATACTTAAAGGAAAAAAAGTTGCAAGACATACAAGACTTATAGTTACTCCTGCTACTCAAAAGATACTAAAAGAAGCAAACAAACTTGGATATATAGATATTTTAGTTGATGCTGGAGCTGTTGTCAGTAATCCAACTTGTGGAGCATGTCTTGGTGGATATATGGGAATACTTGGAGATGGTGAGAGATGTGTATCTACTACAAACAGAAACTTTGTAGGAAGAATGGGTGCAAGAGATAGTGAAATATATTTGGCAAACTCAGCAGTAGCAGCAGCAAGTGCGATAGCAGGAAAAATAGCCGATCCTCGTGAACTATAAAGATATACCTTTAGTTATATTTGCCGGAGGAAAAAGCTCTCGTATGAGAAGGGATAAATCTCTTCTTCCCTTCTCATCCTCCCCCACTCTAACACAGTTTCAGATAAAAAGGTTTTCTCCCTACTTTAAAAAGATATATATATCTACTAAAACAAAAAATAAATTTGACTTTGATGCTAACTTTATAGAGGATTTTACAAAAGAGGAGAGTTCTCCTTTTATAGGACTCATCTCTGTTTTAGAAAGTTTAAAAGATGAGTATATCTTTGTATTAAGTGTTGATACCCCTTTTTTTAACTATGATGACTTCTTAAAATTATCAAAAACTTTAGATTCTGATGCCATAGTAGCAAAGACAAAAAACTCATATCAACCTCTATGTGCCATATATAAAAGAGATATTTTAAAAACTTTAAAAGGGTTGCAAGAGAAAAAACTATATAAGTTTAGCTTCCTTTATGATAAAATAATAACTAGATTTGTGAAATTTGAAAATGAAAAAAGTTTTGATAATTTAAACTTTCCTAAAGATTATGAAGATGCTTTAAAAAGGATAGAAAATGAAAAAGGTATTGATTTACTTAGTAATTACCCTTAGTTTAGTTTTTGGCGGAGGTTACTTTTTAGCTTTTACAAAAAGCGGAAATGATTTTCTTTTACCATTTATAAATTCTTATCTAAAAAAGAAGATAAAAGTAGCAGATATAAAGTTAGATAGCTTTAGGCTAACTCCAAAACACATAATGACAAAAGCAAATATTAACTCTATGGCTGATGTTGATATAGATGGGGATTTTGATGTAATAAAAAAGAGTTTTAACCTAACTTATAAGATAGATGCTAAAAAGATAGAAACAAAGGAGTTTAAGTTTAATGAAAAAGTTTATATAAAGGGTGTAGCTGTAGGAAATATAAAAAAAGCTAAAATTTTTGGTTTAGGTAAAGTAGCAAACTCTAAGGTAGAGTTTAAACTAGACTTAGAGAATAAAAAGCCTAAAAATATAACTGCAAAGATTGATAAAGCAAGTCTTAAGAAACTACTCTTGTTAGCCGGACAAAAACCTTATGCAGACGGTATAGTAACACTTGTAGCAAATATCCCCTCTTTGGATAAACAAAGTTTAAAAGGAAGTGCTATACTTGATATAAAAAAGGGATATACAAACTCCAAACTTATAAAAAGAGAGTTTAAGGTGGAACTTCCTTTAAAAACAGTTTTTAATCTTGATTTAAAAGTAAACTTAAAAAAAGATATTGCAAAAGCAAAGATAACACTCTTATCAAATCTTTTAAATCTCAAAACAAAAAGAAGCTTTTACAATGTAAAATCAAACTCATTTGAGAGTGATTATCAAATAGATATAAAAGATTTAGCAAAACTGTATTTAATCACAAAAACAAAGTTAAGAGGAAAATTTAAAGGTTATGGAGATATAAAATATAAAAAAGATTTAGTAGCAACTTTAAATACTTCATCTTTAGGTGGTAAAATAGAGACTATTTTAATAGCAGATAGATTAAAAGCTTATTTAACAAATGTTTCAACAAATGCTATTTTTTATAGACTAAATCTTCCAAAATATACCGATGCTAGAATAAATGGAGAGTTGATATTAAATAGTGTAAAAAACTTAACGGGGAAGTTTAACATAAAAGCAGATGGAGTAAATAAAAGACTTCTTTTGAAAAAGCTTTATAATTTTGATAGCGATAGAGATATAAAGTATAACTTAAAAGCAGACGGAACTATCAAAAATCAAAAAATATATCTTAAAGCAGATATAAAAAACAGTTTTGGAGATATAAAGTTAAAAAATATGGTTTATAAGATAAAAAACAACTCTTTAACAACACTCTATACACTATATCTTGATAACTTAGCAAAACTAAACTATATAACAAAACAAAAACTTGTTGGAAATTTGAAAGTTGATGGACATATAAAACAAGATGACTCTATTATGATAGATGGCCACTCAAATAAGTTTGGAGGAGACATAGACTTTAAACTTCTTGATAACAAACTAACAGCAACTGTTAAAGGTGCATCAGCATTAAAGATACAAGGAACATTAAGTTACCCTGCTATGCTAGAAGCAAAAACTTTTTCAGACTTTAACTATGACTTAAAAACTTCTAAAGGAAAAGCGGTTATTACTATGAAAGAGGCTAAACTACTTCCAAGTAACTTAACTAAAATAATAGCATCTTTGGGAGGAACAGATCTTACAGCAAAACACTATAACAACACAAAACTTATAGCAAATCTTAGTAAAAATTTGATTATTTTTGATTTTAAAGCTATAAGTAAGGCTGTTTCCGTTTTGATTGATAAGGGTAAGATATATCAACCAGAAGGAAGATTGGATAGTAAAGTTTTAGTAACAGATAATAAAAGAACTATTCCTTTAAAGCTAACAGGAACGACATCAAATCCAAAGATAAAACTTGACAGTTCATTTGTAAAGGATGAGCTTAAGAAAAAAGCAAGAGAGAGACTAAAACAAGAGAAAGTGAAGTTAAAAGAGAAACTAAAAAAGAGGCTAGAAAATAAAATAAAAGATAAACTTAAAAATGATATAGCAAAAGATTTGCTTAAAAAATTGTTTTAAAAAATTTTAGCTATAATCGCAGCAATTTTTGGTAGAAGGATTATAAAGTGAAACTAAGAACGGATTACTGCACGGAACTTGATAAAAATAGTATAGGTAAAGAGGTTATCCTTGCTGGTTGGGCAAACAGTTATAGAGATCACGGTGGTGTTATATTTATAGACTTAAGAGATAGAAGCGGAATTATCCAACTTGTTTGTGATCCTGCTGATTCAAAAGAAGCTCATCAAGTAGCAACAAGTGTAAGAGATGAGTATGTTTTGATAGCATATGGAAAGGTAAGAGCAAGAGGTGAAGGTTTAGCAAATCCAAACCTAAAAACCGGAGCTATTGAAGTTGTAGTTGATAAACTTGTGATAGATAATAAATCAGAAGCTCTTCCATTTGTTATAAATGACGAAAATGTAAATGAAGAGATAAGATTAAAGTATAGATACTTAGATCTTAGAAAACCTAAGATGTATGAGATATTTAAGCTAAGAAGTAAGGCTACTATAGCAGCAAGAAATATCTTGGATGCTAACGGCTTTTTAGAGGTTGAAACTCCTATACTTACAAAATCAACTCCTGAGGGTGCAAGAGACTATCTTGTTCCTAGTCGTGTTCATAGCGGAGAATTCTATGCACTTCCTCAATCTCCACAACTTTTTAAGCAACTTCTGATGGTTGGTGGATTTGATAGATATTTTCAAGTGGCAAAGTGTTTTAGAGATGAAGACTTAAGAGCTGACCGTCAGCCTGAATTTACTCAGATAGATATTGAGATGAGTTTTGCTAGTGAAGATGATGTTATAAATATCTCCGAAGAGATGATAAAAGCTATATTTTCCTCTTGTGGACAAAAGATACAAACCCCTTTTCCAAGGATAAAGTATCAAGAAGCTATGGAAAAGTATGGTAGTGATAAACCGGACTTAAGATATGACTTGGCTATGGTTGATGTTATAGATATATTTGAAAGATGTGAAAATGAAATATTTTCAAACATAGCAAAAGATAAAAAGAAAAATCGTATAAAAGCCCTGAAGGTTCCAAATGGAGACAATATCTTCTCAAAAAGACAGATGAAAGGCTTTGAAGAGTATGTAAGAAAGTTTGGTGCAAGTGGACTTGGTTACTTTCAGATGAAAACAGAAGGCTTAAAAGGTCCTTTAACAAAGTTTTTTAGTGAAGCTGACTTAGAGTCAATAGTAAGAGTTTGTGATCTAAAAGTAGGAGATGTTGTTTTCTTTGGTGCAGGTGAGAAAAAGTTAGTATTAGACTATATGGGAAGATTTAGGATTTATCTTGCAGAGCTTATGGATATAATCCCCAAAGATGAGTTTAACTTTTTGTGGGTTGTTGATTTTCCTATGTTTGAAAAAGATGATAACAAAGTTAAAGCTCTTCATCACCCTTTTACTATGCCTAAAGATGCTGACAATATCGCAAACTATGAAGATATAGAGGATATAGAGTCTATCGCTTATGATATAGTTTTAAATGGTGTTGAACTTGGTGGTGGTAGTGTTCGTATCCATAAACCACAAATCCAAGAAAAAGTATTTAAACTTTTAGGCATCAGTAGCAAAGAGGCTAAAGAGAAGTTTGGTTTCTTAGTAGAAGCCCTAAAGTTTGGAGCGCCTCCACATGCAGGTATTGCTTTTGGACTTGATAGAATGATTATGCTTTTAACAAAATCAAGCTCTATAAGAGATGTTATAGCTTTCCCTAAGACTCAAAAAGCACAGTGTTTACTAACGGAGGCTCCAAGCAGAGTTGATAGTGAACAGTTAAAAGAGTTAAGTATCAGAATAAGAGAGGCTAGAAAAGCTTAGTTTTCTTTTGCTATACTCTCTTAAAAACTTTAAAGGGGTTTTTATGGAAAGTATAGTAAAATCGCTTGAGTATGTAATTAGTTTGGATCTTTTTCAAAACAGAGTAAAACTAAATAACTATATTGAAAAACATAGTGATACTCTATCAAAAGATGAAAAAGATATACTTTATAAACTTTTTGATGAGATAGCAATATACAAAAATCGGCTTGATTTATCTTGCATAACTCCAAGTCATCTTGACGAAGTTTTGAATACTTTAAAAAAAAATGAGATTACAATAGAGGTTAAAGAGGAAACTAAGAAGAAAGAGCTAGAATTTACAAACTTTAACTTTGAGGGAAAAACAGGCGAATACTTTAAAATATGGATAGTAAATATCTTTTTAACACTCATAACTTTTGGACTCTACTCACCTTGGGCAAAAGTGAGAACTAACAGATATTTTTATGCAAATACATACCTTTATGATAATTCTTTTGAATATACCGCAGATCCTATAAAGATACTAAAAGGTCGGCTTATAGTAGTATCTTTTTATCTACTTTTTATAGCATCAAGCCGAATATTTTTAAATCCTTTAATATCAGTAATACTTCTTATACTAGCTATACTCATTACCCCGTGGATAATCACTAAAGCTATAAAATTTAAACTAAAAAATACAAAATATAAAAATATAAACTTTCACTATCACGGTAGTAGTGTAAAAATGTATAAGTTTTTCCTTTGGCATCTTATTTTAAATATCTTTACACTTTATCTTGCATATCCATATAGTTTAAATAAGTTTAAAGAGTTAGTCATAAATGATAGTAGTTATGGAAAGAGTTACTTTAGCTATGATGGAAAAGCAAAAGATATGTATATAAACTTTTTAAAGATAGTTGGGGTATATATCCTCTCTTTTGTTATCATAGGTTTTATAGGTACATCTGTCGGATATACGATAAAGAGTATGAATCTAACCAATGACTACTTAGTTGGTAAATATATAAATGTCTTTGTCATAAACCTTCTTTATATTTTTATACTTTTTGGTTTAAAAGCCTTTTATGATGCTATCATCCAAAACTATACTTGGGAACATACTAAACTATCAACCTATCCTTTTAAAAGTGAACTTAGCTTCTTAAAACTAACCATTATATATGTAACAAATATTTTAGCTATCATCTTGTCTCTTGGACTTTTATACCCTTGGACAAAGATAAGAACTTTAAAATATAAGCTAGAAAACCTATATACAACAGTAGATGATGAGTTTATAACCGAAGCTGAAAGTGCTATGGATGAGACTTCCATTGGAGAAGAAGTAGATGACTTTTTTGACTTGGACATAGGTATATGACAAAGCTTTATGGAGAACTTTACAATAACAAAAGCTCAAAAAAAAGTAAAATTATCTTAGAGTTTTCTGGTGAAAATGTAACTATAAAAAAAAATGGTGAACTCTTTTTAACTGCAAAGAAGGATGAGTTTCAACTCTCTTCAAGGGTTGCAAACATTCCACGAATCTTAAAAGTAAAAGACTACACTATCTATTCAAAAGAAAATGACAAACTAGACAAACTTTTTAAGACTTCTCTTGCCCACAGGCTGGAATCAAAATCTCACTTTGCACTTTTATCACTTATTTTTGTAATTTTAACAACTATCTTTTTTTTAACTATAGGCTCATCCTATATATCAAAAATGATTGCAAAGTTTACTCCCCATATAATTGAGGATAAGATTTCAAAATCAACTTTAAAAACATTAGATAGTTATATCCTAAAAGAGTCAAAACTCCCAAAAACAAAACAGGATGAAATAAAAAAACTTTTTAAAAAAATAACTAACAATGATCCAAAATACCACCTCTACTTTAGAAGAGGTATGGGAGAAAATGCCTTTGCCCTTCCAAATGGAGATATAGTTATACTAGATGAACTCATAGAGTTTAGCGATGGTGATATGAATATGATATATGGTGTTTTAGCCCACGAAAAAGGCCATATAGTCTATAAACACTCAATGCAGATGATTATCAAAGCATCTTTGATAACCGCAATCATAACTTATCTAACAGGAGATGTTTCAACTTTGGCAACAACTCTTAGCACCTCTTTGCTAAATGCCAAATACTCAAGAGAGTTTGAAAGAGAGGCTGATGCTTATGCTAAAAAAAATATGTTAGAAAATGGCATAAATCCAAAACACTTAGCAAACTTCTTTATAAAGATGTCAAAAAAGTATAAAAATAGCAATAAAAATAGTTTCTTTGCATCACATCCAACAAATAAAGATAGAATAAAAGAGTTACTAAGATGAAACTACTCAGCAATTCAAAAATATTAACACTTTATAAACTAAATTTTGTTACTTTCTTCTTTTGTTTTGGAAGAAAGATAAAGGAAACTTATGAAAAAACTATATAAATTTTTAACCTCTATGAAACTTATGCTTATTTTAACGATTATCTTTGCGATAGTATCAGCAGTAGCAACATTTATAGAAAACGACTATGGAACTCCAACCGCTTGGGCAGAGGTTTATGCAACTAAATGGTTTGAGTGGATACAGATACTTTTAGCGATAAATCTCTTAGGCAATATTTTTAGATTTAAATTATATAGAAAAGAAAAACTTCCTGCACTTATCTTTCATATTGGATTTTTATTTATCATTATAGGAGCTGGAATTACAAGATATATAGGATATGAGGGACTTTTGCACATAAGAGAGGGAAAAAGTAGAAATAGCATCACAACAACTAACTCATATATACAAATAACTGCTAACAAAAACAATAAACTCTACCATACAGATCAAAAGATACTCATATCAAAAATATCAAACAACTACTTTAAGGTAGATATGGATATAGCTGGTAAAAAAGCCTCTTTAGAGTATCAAGAACTTATCCCAAATGTAGAAAAAATATTGGTAGCTGATAAAAACTCATTCGCAAAGATAAAGATGATGGTAGCCTTGCCAAATCAGGCTCCAAAAGTTATAATTTTAGATGAAAAAGATTTTAAATACACACAAGATATAGAATTTTTAGTAAAGGATAATAAAGTATATATAAGGAGTGATATTCCTTTTACAGCAACTAGGATGTCTGATGCTTCGGTTACACATCATAAAGCAAACTCCCCTGTTGAGTTAAAAACAAAAGTGATGTATGATTTTTTTAATATAAAATTAACTCCTATAACCATAATGCCTCATGCAAAAAAAATCTTAGCTTCTAAAAAAATCGAGGGTGGTAAAAACATCCAAAACTTTCTAAAATCAGCCATAAAAGCAAAACTCTACTTTGATGGAAAATCAAAAGATATAGTGCTGTTTGGTTACGGAGATAGTCGCCACGGAGATCTCACAAAAGTTGAAGTTAGTGGAGTAAAGTTTGTTATAGAATGGGGAGCAAAAGAGCTTCCTCTACCATTTAGAGTAAAACTAAACAAATTTGAGTTAAAAAAATATCCTGGAAGTAATTCACCTGCAAGTTATGCAAGTTATGTTACGGTCTTAGATAAAGATAAAAACTTTGATTATAAGATATATATGAACCATGTCTTAGACTATAAAGGATATAGACTTTTTCAAAGCTCATACGATATGGATGAAAAAGGAACAGTCTTGTCAGTAAACCATGACCCCGGAAAACTCCCAACATATATAGGATATCTTCTTTTAAGTATGGGACTCATACTAAACTTTTTAAATCCAAAAAGTAGATTTAGAAAACTAGCCCACAGAGTTCAAAAAGATACCGTTTTGGCATCATTTTTAACTATTTTTATGCTTTTCTTCTCACAAGGTATAAAAGCCGATAGTTTGGATGATGCTAAGCTTTATGATAAACATCATACAAAACTTTTTGGAGATCTACTTTTACAAAAACAAGATGGTAGAATAGTTACTCTAGATACCTTTTCAAAAGAGGTTTTGTTAAAAGTTTCCAAAAAAACCGAACTCTATGAACTTGACTCAAATCAAATACTTCTTGGTATGATAACTGCCCCAAAAATCTGGCAAGATATACCTATGATAAGAGTAAAACACGATAAAATAAAAAAGATACTAGGACTTCCAAAAGATGCAAAATATGCTTCATATAAAGATTTTTTTGATTTTAATATAAAAAGCGGAAGTCCCTATAAACTTATGAAAGAGATAAATATAGCTAACCAAAAAAGGCCTATAAATAGAAATCAATTTGATAGAGATATCATAAAAGTAGATGAAAGAGTAAATATCGCTTATATGATATATACTGGAGATTTACTTAGAATTATACCAAAAGAAAATGATCTAAACTTCAGGTGGTATAGTGTAAAAGATGCTATAGAAACTTTTCCACAAAAAGAGTCAGCACATGTAAGGACTCTTTTTTTATACTACTTTTCACAGATAGATAAAGCAAAAAAAAGTGGAAATTGGGAAACAGCAAACAAAGCGGTAACTCTCATAAGAAAGTATCAACAAAAACTAGGAGCTAAGGTTATACCTCCACAAAGTCAGTTAAAAACTGAAAAAATCTTTGCTAGACTAAGGCTTTTTGATAAACTAGCTTTTGTTTACTTTGTAGGTGGTTTAATACTTCTTATAACTATCTTTTACAAGTTAGTAAAATCTAAAGCAAATATAAAAATAGCAAAATTTATAGGTGAATTCATCATAATATTTGCCTTCTTGGCTCATACAGTCGGCATGGGAGTTAGATGGTATATAGCAGGTCATGCACCTTGGTCAAATGCCTATGAAGCAATGCTTTATATAGCTTGGTCGATGGGATTAGCTGGAATATTTTTTAGAAAATACTCACTACTAGCTCCTGCACTAACAGCTATTATAGCAGGTTCAACTCTTTTTACAACATTTTTAGCCGGTATGGATCCTCAAATAACAAACTTAGTTCCTGTTCTTAACTCATACTGGTTAGATATCCATGTATCCGTTCTTACTGCAAGTTACGGTTTTTTGGGACTTTCTATGATACTTGGATTTTTTACACTTGTTATGTTTATCTTGAAAGATAAAAATCCAACCATCCCAAAAAGCATAGTTGAAGCATCAAGGATAAATGAAATGACAGCCATCTTAGGTCTAGCTCTACTTACTATCGGAAACTTTTTAGGTGGTGTTTGGGCAAATGAATCATGGGGAAGATACTGGGGATGGGATCCTAAAGAAACTTGGGCATGGATAAGTATCCTTGTATATGTTCTTCTTACTCATATAAGATTTGTTCCTTGGTTTAACAAAAACTATCACTATAAGTTTGCCTCACTTTCACTAATATCCTATGCTTCTATCATTATGACATTTGTTGGAGTGAACTACTATCTTTCAGGCATGCACTCCTATGCAGCAGGTGATCCGATGCCAATACCTAAATATCTATACTTGATAGTAGCTATAGTTATAGGGGTTATAGTGGTAGCTTATCCAAAGAGGGAGCTTGAAAAAAGATAGATACAGCATCTTTCTATATACTCTTTTGCTATTGGTTTTATAGTTTTTTCTATGCCCTAAATCAACTTTTCTTTTAAAAACACCACCACTCCCTAATTCTCTTTAAAGTATGGAGTGATTCCTTTTTCAAGATCCATTTTTAAGATTGTTTACCTCCTGCAAAAGAGCCAAAAAGCTCTACCTTAACTAAGCCATTTTGGAACTAAAACACCCTCCAAAATATCTTGGCTTAGTTAGTTTATCATCAAACAACTCCACCCTCGTATTGAGCTCTTAGTTTTTCCTTTTCTATTCTCTCTTTCTCTTTTTTTGCTAAATCATCTTTATATTTTTTCACATTAAAACCTAACCATTTTAAAAGAGGTGATGCTACAAAGATAGAACTATATGTTCCCACAACTACACCGACAAGCATAGTAAAGCTAAATCCATAAATAATCTCTCCACCAAAAAGAAAAAGTGTTAAAACAACAAAGAAAGTTGTTAGTGAAGTAAGAGTCGTTCTTGATAATGTTTTTGTTACAGCCTCATTTATAACTGAAAAAAGATCATATACTTTTGACTCTTTAACCTGCTCTCTTATTCTATCAAAAACTATTATAGTATCATTTAGAGAGTATCCAAGTATCGTTAAAAGTGCAGCTAATATATCAAGATTTACATCCACTTGAAAAAGTGCCAAAGCTCCCATTGCAATAGATACATCGTGAACTAAAGCAAGTATGGAAGCAACTGCAAATCTCCACTCAAATCTAAATGCAACATAGATAAGGATAGTTAGTATCGATAAAAACATAGCCATTATACCCTTTTCCCTAAGTTCACTTCCGACCTTAGGACCAACCATATCCACTCTTCTTATCTCAAACTTTCCTGTATCTTTTAAAAGAGTTCTAACTTTATCACCTATATCATTTGCTACTGAAGTGGTCGAGTTTGTAACTCTTATAACTATCTCATCGGGACTTCCAAACTCCGTAACACTTGCTCCTGCAAAATCTTTATCAACTTTTAAAGCCTCTCTTATCTCTTTGATAGGTGCCTTTTTATCATATTTTACTTGAATTATCGTTCCACCTACAAAATCTATACCGTAGTTTAAACCCTTTGTAAATAATAGTATATAAGAGGTAAGTATAACTAAAATGCTAAGCGAGATAAAGAGTTTACTCTTACCCATAAAATCATAAATCTTCGTGCTTTTAAAAAACTCCATCTACTTACCCTCCAATTTTATACCAAACCACTTTGGTATATCACTCTTTTTAATACTACCTTTAGTTAAAAGATATTGATAAACTCCGTGAGTTCCAAGTATCGCAGTTATCATAGATGCCAAGATACCTATACTCATAGTTATAGCAAAACCTTTTATAGGTCCGGTTCCATAAGCATATAAAACAACTGCAGCTATCAAAGTCGTTATATTTGCATCTAAAATAGCTGTCATAGCATTTGAATATCCCTGTTCTACTGCATAACCTATTCTTTTGCCCTCCCTTAAAAGTTCTCTTATTCTCTCAAGAATGATAACATTTGCATCAACTGCCATACCGACTGTTAAAACTATACCTGCCATACCCGGAAGTGTTAAAGTTGCCCCAAAAAGTGCCATAATAGCTATAAGTAAAAAAAGGTTTGCCAAAAGTGCTATATCGGAGATAACACCACTTCTTCCATAGTAAAATATCATAAAGAAAAACACCGCAAAAAATCCACTTATAAGTGCTATCATACTCTGCTTGATGCTATCTGCTCCTAAACTTGGTCCCACACTTCTTTTTTCTAAAAGAGCAACAGGAGCTAAAAGTGCACCACTTCTAAGTGCTATGGCTACATCGTGAGCCTCTTGAACTGAGAAGTTTCCACTTATCTGACCACTTCCACCACCAATTCTTTCCCTAATAACCGGAGCCGAATAGATAACATCATCTAAAACAACAGCTAATCTTTTACCTACATTTTTCCCACTAAAATCACCAAAGATCCTAGCACCCTCGCTATTTAGTGTAAAGTTAATAACAGGTTGATTGCTTCGTGAAAAAGCTACTCTAGCATCTGTTAACATAGATCCATCAAGTATAGGTATCTCTTTAACAACATATTTTCTTCCTTGTTGGTCTTTTAAGATAATATCTCCATACTCCATAGCTTCTGCTTCACTCATACTGTTTGCTTGATCATTTCTATCCTCATCAACTGCCATAAGTTGCAAATGTGCGGCTTTTGAGATGATACCTCTTATCCTTTTTTCATCTTCGGGAGTCTTTACTCCCGGAATCTCTACCAAAATATTATCTTTTCCCTGCTTTGCAACCGTCGGCTCAACGGTTCCACTCATATCAAGCCTATTTCTTATAGTATCGACTGCTTGGGTAACGGCATAGGATTTAACTGACTCTATCTCTTTTTGTATCATAGAGATAGTATAGAATATAGTGTCTGCACTCTTCTTAGACTCAACCTTCAACCCTTGCATCTTTTTTAGCTCTCTATCAACCTTTTGCTTCATAGATGGATCCAAAAGTTCAAAACTAACCTCATTTTCTTTAACTTTTAGGTTATCTATCACTATATCTTCATCATCACAAAAGTATTTTATACTTGACGCTATCGACTTTATTTTAGACTTTATAGCTTCATTGGTTTTTACCCCCAAAAGCATATGAAGTCCACCCTGAAGATCAAGTCCTAAGTTTACTTTAGCACCTCTATCCAACTGTAAAAAAGATGGAACAGAAAAAAAGATTCCAAATATTATGGTTACTATAAATATGATAAGTCTAAAATTCATCTTTTAACTCTCTAACTTTTTTGATACATATTCCCTTGAGAGCTTAACTATTACATCATCGTTAAGTTTTACTTTGATAAAATCCTCTTCGGGTTTTACAACTTCTACTATAAGTCCTCCTGTTGTGATGATACGATCACCCTTTTTTAAAGAGTTTATCATCTCTTGATGCTCTTTAGCCTGTTTTTGCTGAGGCCTTATGATAAGAAAGTAGAAAATACCAAATAAAACTATAAGTGGTAAAAATGATGCAAAAAAATTCCCCTGAGTTGCCATATTTATCCTTTAATAACAAAAATCTTAAATCGTATTTTAGCACTAATAGATTAATAAAAAGTTTTTTTATAGCTGTTTTATTTTCAGTATTTATATATTTTAAATTTTTCGGTATAGAAAACAAAATATTTCTAAACATAATGACCTCTATAACAGCATTTTTAGCCTTTTATCTACTTTTAAAAGAGGATAAAAAAGTTCTCTTTTGGGCAGGAACTTTTATAGGAGGACTTTGGTTTTACTGGGTAAGTCTATCTTTTAGATACTATGACTTAGAGTATCTCATACCTCTTATAGTAGCTATCTTTAGCTTTGGATACGGAATATTTTTTTATCTTATAGGATGTTTGAAAAAAAGTTATTTAAGAGCTTTAGCATTTTTAGGATTTTCCTTTTTTCATCCATTTGGGTTTGACTGGTTTATACCAGAACTTACTTTGATAGATAGTTTTTTTGACTTTACAAAGCTAAAATTTGCACTCTTTTTAATTTCAATAGTTATTATGCTAGAGTTAAAAAACTACTATAAACTTCTTTTTATCCCTTTTTTGCTTTTGAGTGTAAGATATGAAAATATAACTCTACCACTTTCAAAACAAAAAATCTATCTTGCAAGTAGAGATATTCCGCAAGAAAAGAAGTGGACAAAAGAGTATTTTAACACTTTAGTAGAAGATAACTTTCGCATCATAGATAAAGCAATAAAAAACAATTATGACATAGTGGTTTTAAGCGAGAGTGTTTTTCCATACTACTTAAACTCTGATGCCCTTATGATAGAAAGGTTAAAGAAGTTAAGTGAAAAGATAACCATAGTAACAGGAAGTTTGTATAGTGATGGAGTAAATGGTTATAACTCTGCTTATTACTTTATAAATGGGAAAGTTTATGTAGCAAATAAAGTAGTTTTAGTTCCATTTTCCGAGCAGATACCTCTACCAAAATTTATCTCCAAATTTATAAATGATACCTTTTTTGAAGGTGCAGAAGACTTTAAAACTGCAAAACATCCTACAGACTTTCAAATAAATGGTGAAGTTTTTAGAAATGCCATATGCTATGAGGCAACTTCAAGAGTTTTACACGAAAACTCTCCAACTTTTATGATAGCTATCTCTAACAATGCTTGGTTTACCCCATCGATAGAGCCTACTTTACAAAGACTACTTTTAAGATACTACTCACGACTCTATCACAACACTATCTACCACAGTGCAAATAGCAAAGGAACAGGAGTGGTTAGGTTTTAACCTTAACCCTATCATATAAAGCTTTTGAGAGTGATAGCATAGTAAAACTAAGATAGGCAAATCCTGTTGCAGACTTTTTAGCTACACTTGGTAGTTACACCAAAGCATCAACAAAACTTTAAAACTTTTCTAACCCCTTCATCAAAAAACCTTAAAATCCTTTGGAGTAGGAGCTTCAAAACTATATCCCAAAAGCTCTATCTTCTTTGCGTGTAGCATAACTCTTTTTGCACTTTTTCCACCATAACTTCTATCTCCAACGATAGCAAAACCGCTATCTGCTAAATGCACTCTTATTTGATGAGTTCTTCCAGTTTTTATAGTTACCTTTACTTTTGAAAACTTTCCCTCTATCTCTAAAGGCTCAACTATGGTTATAGCCTCTTTTCCATTTTTAGAGACTCTTGAAAAAACTGAGTTTGCTTTCTTTATGGTAAGTATAGGTTTGTTTATCTCAAAACTCTCAGCAACTCTTCTGCTAACCCAAGCTTCATACTCTTTTAAAACTTCGTGATTTTTAAAAGCCTTTATCGCCTCTTTTTGAAACTCTTCATCTTTAACTAAAAGTAAAAGTCCACTTGTCTCTTTATCAAGTCTATGAAGAAGAGGTGTTTTAAACTTTTTACTTATCTGTTCACTTGTTAAAAATGCAGGTTTATTTACAGCTATAAGCCTTTTATCTTCATAGATTTTTTCTATTCTTTCTATCTTTTCAACTCTAAACTTTACTCTAGCATCCATTAAGGCTCTTGCCATAACTACTCTTTTACCATAAGCATAAACAAGACCTTTATCTATCAAATCTTTTGCACTTCTGTTTGTTATACCCTCTTGAAGAGCTAAAAGTTTATATGCTTTTTCTTCCATCTATCTACTTTCTATTTTGATTTTGTAAGGAGATTTTAAATTCTCTATCTCATCCTTTGTTAGATCCGATATATTTATCTTGATAGTTAGCAAGTCATCCTTTTTTTCTACCTTAACATCTTGCACTTTCATATTTTTAGCTAAAATAGCCGTTAAGTTTAGTATAAAAAAAAGTTTTTCTAACTTTTTAAAATCAGGAAGTAAGCTTTTATATTTTTTATAAAGCTTCTTATCCAACTCTTCATCATTAAAGCTTTGCATAAGATAGGCTATCGTTACTTTTTCTTTATGAGTAAAAACAAAATTTAAATACTCTATCCAACTATAAAAATTCATACTATTTAAAAGAAAAAGTTTTGAACAGTAACTAACTGTCTTCTTAAACTCATCATCTTCAAAAATGTATGGATATAGTTTATTTGCTATGTTTTGATAGTAGTTATTTACTCTTACAATTTCACCAAATCTATCAAGTAAAACTCTTTGATCTAGTTTGAAATTTGAAGGAAATTTGTAGTTAAAACTTCTTAAAAGATCGCTTAAGTAAACTCCTTCCCTTACTCCAAAACTACTAACAACTATCTCTTTTGGCTCTATCAACCTTACTATGTTACATAAAATCAAAGCTCCATCTTGTATAGTTTCTTGTCTGCTTTTTGAGATATACTTTTTTATTTTATTTTGCTCATATTCGATAAGTTTTTGCATATATTTTAAAGCCGTTTCATCACTATAACTATATGCATGTAAACACTTATAAAGGGGATACCCCTCTTTCTTTTGTATATACTTTGCTATTTCTCTTGCAGTTCCTCCGATAGTTACCACCCTTTTTGAAAAGAAATCACTATCTAACCTTTTTAACTCACTTTTTATAAGAGCCTTTTTTTCATCCATACTCTTTGCTTTTTCATACACTCTAACATGCCCTAACTGCAAAGTTATAGTTTTAACAACTTTGGCATTTACCACCTTTGCAAACTCTGTTGATCCTCCACCTATATCAACAGTTACAAATTCATCAAAGCTTGGTAAAAGATTTAAAGAGCTAATAGCCCCAAATTCTGCCTCTTTTTGCCCATCTATAACTTTTATCTTTATACCAAGCTCTTTTTCAACCCTTTTTATAAACTCTCTTTTATTTGGAGCATCTCTTAAAGCCGAAGTTGCAATACACAAAGTTTTTTGACATTTATAAGCCCTTATGACAGATGAAAAATCTTTTAAAGCTTCATAAGCTCTTTTCATAGGTTCCTCTTGTAAAAAACCATCCTTTTTGTAACTTCCCTCACCTATCTTTATCTTATACTTTTGTCTATAAAGTTCATAGAAGGCTAACCTTGAAGTTTTTTTATATATCACTAAAGTTATGGAGTTTGAGCCTATATCTATAACTGCAGTCTTTTTTGCCACTACTTTTGCCTACTATCTTTAAACTTTTTTGTTAGCATCTGCTTTGTCTCACCTAGCTCTTTATCAACAACTATGGCATCAACCGGACAAACTTTTATACACTCTGGCTTTTTATAGTATCCAACACACTCAGTGCAAAGAGTGGAATCTATCACATATGTAGGGTCATCACACTCTATCGCACTTGTTGGACAAACACTCACACATGCATCACAACAGATGCACTCATCTATGATTTTTAGAGCCATTAAGAACTAAAACCACCAAAAATTGATTTTTTTGCTGGAAGTTCATCTGTAGGACAGAAGTTTTTCGCATTTAACTCTATCATAGCTATAGCACCACTTCTTCCATCATTCCTATTTCTTATACTAAGTTTCGCCCCTATGGCATCTGCAGCACCTCTGGCTAAGAAAAGTCCAAGCCCAGCACCGCTTTTTTTGCCAAATCTTTTAAATGGTGCAAAAAGATCCTTATTTTCATCTATACCTATACCCTCATCTATAATCTCTATCTTAAAATCATCTCCGTTAAGTCTTGTTTTTATATGGATATTTGAACCATCAGGAGAAAATTTTATAGCATTTTGCATAAAGTTTTGCAAAATATGATTTAAAAGTGTTGGTTGAGTCAAGATACAGTATCTCTCCGGTTCTAAATCCATAGTTACAGATATATCCTTTCCATGTGCTAAAAGATTAAAATCTTTACCTTTTTCTTTCAAAAACTCTATCACATTGACCTCAACAGGTGCTTCAAACTGAGCTCCTTCTTGTCTTCCTATCTCCAAAATGGAACTTATCATAGCATTCATTTCATCTATCGTTTTATTGTTTGTTTTTAGAGTCTCTATATATTTTTGAGATTCTCTTGGTTTTATAAGTGTTACCTCATTTTTAGTTTTCATAACCGCCAATGGAGTTTTAAGCTCGTGTGCTGTTCCTATAAAAAGCTCTTTTTGATACTTTACAAAGTTTTGGATACGATCTATTAGTTTGTTAACACTCTCAGCCAAAGAGACAAACTCAACAGGTAGAGCCTCAGTATCTATATGCTCCAAAAAATTTTCATTCATCCTTGCTAATTTTCTATTGATACTTCTTACTGGATGAAGAAGAGTTTCAGAGAGGAAGAAAGCATAAGCTAAGATGATAATACCACCTATAAGATTTACAAGTATGATACTTTTTAGTATCCTTGAAAAAAGCTCATAAGTTCCACTCAAATCCTTAGTGATAGTTAAAAAACTACTTCTTGCCTTATCATAAGGATAGTATATGATTAGATACCTTTTGCCATCTTTTTCAAACTCTTCAAAAGATATTTTTGGCTCTTTATCAACTCTTATTTGCACTTCAATCTTATCCTGAACTTTTGAGATAGAGTTTGAGATACTTAAAGTCTTTACCCTTTTTGAAAAAGGACTCTTAAACTTATCCTCTTTCATAATCAACCCAGCCTCATTCTTTAATGAAGTTGTTATATCATCAAGTATAGATATCTTGATGTAGTTATATAAAACTATGGAAAATATCGCTATAAGTGCAACTGATGCCGCTATAAGTTGTAAGATAAACTTCTTTTTTATGCTTTTTTCGGATAACAAAATCTATACCCTCTTCTTCTAACAGTTTCTATTGTAGATATTTTTAAAGGTTTATCCATCTTCTGCCTTATTTGATTTATCGCAACCTCTATGACATTTGGGGTAACAAGTTCTGGCTCATCCCATATGGCATCTAAAAGTTGCTCTTTTGATACTATTTGATCACTATGAATAGCTAAATGTGTCAAAACTTCAAAAGGCTTACCTTTTAGCTCAATCTCTTGACCATTGTAACTAATCTTTTCTTCATCGGGATCTATGACAAGATCGTCTATTTTAATAACATTTGTTCCACCAAATCTAAGTCTTGCCTCTATCCTTGCTATAAGAATATCAAAATCAAACGGTTTTTTGATATAGTCATCAGCCCCAGCTTTAAGTGCTTTTATCTCACTCTCTTTGTCATCTTTTGCCGTAATAACTACACAACCGGTTCTTGGAGATTTCTGTTTTACCATAGTAACTAAATCTATACCATCACCGTCGGGCAACATCCAGTCAGTTAAAAGCAGATCATAGTTTCTTATACCTATATAATACTCTGCATCCTTAAAGTTTTCGCAACTATCAGCCTGATAACCGAACTCTTGTAAACCCTCAACCAAGGTTCTGTTTAGTGTTATCTCGTCCTCAACAATTAGAACTCTCATCTACCTTCCTTCTGAAATGATTTCGGATATTATAGCAAATTTTTTTCTAAAATTAAAGTTTTTTTAAAAAATTTTTAAAATTTTTTTAACTTAGTAACTGAAATCAAACAATCACCCAAGATTTCAGGTTTACAAATAGTTATTTTTATACTTTTTATAGCTTGAAATCTACTTTTCAAACTGTCTATCAAACTATTTAAAGCATCCTCAATAAGCCCAAATTTACCTTTAATCACAATAGACTTTATCTCCTCTACCACTCTTGTATAATCTATAAAATCTCTCTCATCATCATATCTTATAAAGCAATCAACCCTAACCTTCTGTTCTATTTTCCTCTCAAAATCTAAAATTCCAATAATAGTTTTAAACTTTAAGTTTTTTATAGCTATCTCATACAATCCTCTTTTCCTTACCTCTTAAAAGTTTTGCAATATTTGATCCATGTTTATAGACAATAAGAAAAACTATGATAGCAACTGGTGAGTGAGAAATGTTTGGATAAAAAATAAATGATGCTAAAAAAACAGATGCTACACCAAGTAGGGATGATAGTGAAGATATTTTTATAGTTTTTGCACTAGCAAACCAAACCAAAACTCCAACTATCGCTGCTTTTGGTATCAAAACAGCCAAAACTCCAAGTCCTGTTGCAACACCCTTTCCACCCTCAAAAATCAAAAAGATACTAAAACAGTGTCCAACAACCGCTAAAACAGCCACTCCCCAGAGTGTAGCATCACTAACTTCCATATATTTTGCCACTAAAAGAGCTATTATACCTTTTAAAACATCTCCTACTAAAGTTAGAATGGATATCTTTTTAGCAAGTCTTGGTTCTTTTGTCTTTAAAACCCTTAAAACATTTGTTGCACCTATATTCCCACTACCCTCTTTTCTTATATCAACTCCTGCAAGAACTTTTGCAAAAATAAGCCCAAAGGGAATACTTCCCAAAAGATAGGATAGGATATACATCTGTCCATTTATATTTGTTAAAAAGCCCACCTACTCTCCCTTTTATATTTAAACTACCCAAAAACATTCATAGTCTCATTTATAATCAATGATTGCTATCAAACTTGGGTTAATAGTATCTCATACTCAACTTAAAAGATGGTTTAAATTTTAATAAATTTTAATAAAACTTGATAAATAACAATTAACATTATCTATCATTAACCTGCTATTTACAATATATTTAATCAATATTTATAAATAAAACCTACAATACTCACAACAAAAACAACAAGGATAACGATATGAACAAAATCCAGCAAATAAAAGATGAAGTAAAAAAGATAGTTGTAGGACACGAAAACTTAATTGACGGAATGCTTATAACACTTTTGAGTGATGGGCATCTTTTGGTTGAAGGAGTTCCAGGAGTTGCAAAAACTACAGCAATAAATGCTCTTGCAAAGAGTCTTGGAGTTGATTTTAAAAGAATACAGTTTACTCCAGATCTCCTACCTTCAGATATAACCGGAACTATGATATATAACCAAAAAGAGTTAAAGTTTGAAGTTAAAAAAGGACCTGTTTTTACAAACCTTCTTTTAGCCGATGAGATAAACAGAGCTCCTGCAAAGGTTCAATCAGCTCTTCTTGAAGTTATGCAAGAAAAGCAAGTTACTATCGGTGAAGAGAGTTTCAAACTTAATCTTCCATTTTTAGTTATGGCTACTCAAAATCCGGTTGAACAAGAAGGAGCTTATAATCTTCCCGAAGCTCAGCTTGATAGATTTATGATGAAGATAAATGTAGGTTATAACTCATTAGAAGAGGAGTTTTTGATAGTAAATCGTATAGCAAAAGAGGAAGTGGGATTTAAACAGATAAAACAGGTGGCATCAAAAGAGGACCTAAAAAACTTAAAAGAGGAGGTAAAAAAAGTTCATATCGATGATGCTTTGATAAGGTATATGTTAGAGATTATCTTTGCGACAAGAAACTCTCACAAATACTTGGTATATGGTGCAAGTCCAAGAGGAAGTATAGATCTTTTTAAAGCTTCTCGTGCAAGAGCATATCTTGATGGAAAAGATTATGTTACACCTTTGGATATTGCAAAAGTTGCTCCTGAAGTTTTAAAGCATAGACTCATACTAAACTATAAAGCTATAAGTGAGGGAGTAAAGGCCGAAGATATAGTAAAAGAGATTATAGATAAAGTAAAAGCACCTTAAAATAAAATAAGTAGGAAGTGGGAAGTAGGAGTTAGGAAGTAGGAAGTAGGAAGTAGGAAGTAGGAAGTAGGAAATAATGAATAGTGAGTTAAAAAAGATACTTTTAAAGGCTAAGAAGGCTGTTTTTTCAAATCTTACCGGAGAAAATCTATCCAGATTAAAAGGAGACGGGATAGATTTAAGAGATATAAAGCTTTATGAGTGGGGAGATGATGTAAGGAGAATAAACTGGAAAGCTACAGCAAAAAGTGGTGAAATTTTGGTAAATAGTTATGATGAGTATAAGCAGTTGGATATAGTTTTAGTTTTTTTAGCTTCGGCATCACTTAACTTTGGAAGCAAGAGACTAAAGCAGGATGTGGCAAGTGAAGTTTTGGCATATCTTCTTTTTAGTTCATATAAAAATAAAGATAGATGTGAGAGTATCTTTTTTAGTGATAAACTCTTAAAGAGTTTTCCTCCCGTAAAAGATATAAATCAAGTAGATGAGATAGTAAAAGAGGCTTTTTTTCTTGATACTTTTAAAAATAGAGTTGATTATGAAAGTTTAGTCAAAGAGTTAAACAAAAGATATAAAAAAGGTAAAATCATCATTTTTGTAGGAGACTTTTTCACCCTGCCAGACTTTTCAAAACTAAATCCAAAGCATCAATACTACTGTGTCCTAATAAGAGATGAGTTGGAAGAATCTTTGGAGTTTGATGGAAAGATGAGTTTTAAAGATCCCTACTTTTTAAAAAGTGAGGAGTTTTTTATAAATAGCAATACAAAAAAAAGATATAAAGAGCTGTTAAACTATCATAACACAGCTTTAAAAGAGGAGTTTCTAAGAAAAAAGATGGATCTTAAAAAGATAAAAACAGACGATGATATCTATATAAAACTAACGGAGCTTTTTAGATGATAGAAAAACTAAAAGATATAAAACCAAATGTCATCATACCCAATAACTCACTTGTTATTCTTTTGTCTTTTATATTTGTTCTACTTATCACAGGGACACTGTTATATCTTTTTTTTAAAAAGCCAAAGAGAAGGGAAAAACCTACCTTAAAAGAGATAAAACTAAAAGAGTTAAAAGCACTTGATTTTGATAATGATAAAGAGGTTGCTTATAAGTTTACAACCAATGCATATCTCTTTTTAGATGACAAAAACAAAGATAAGTATGAAGAAATAGTTAAAAAGCTCGAACCATATAAGTATAAAAAGGATACTCCAGCGATGCCAAAAGAGTTAAAAAGTAGCATAAAAGAGTTTATAAGGGAGTTATTATGATTAGTTTTGAATATCCATTAGCTCTTTTACTACCTCTTTTTTATATGATATGTCAAATAAAGTGCAAACCGAAGTTAGACTCAATATTTTTTAGCGGAACAAACTTTTTAAAAAAGGCTTCAAAAAAGGATAGTATGCTTTTTAAAATAGCTCAAATCCTTGCCATAACACTTTTATCAATAGCACTTGCATCACCTATAAAAAAAGATGAAATGATTATAAATAACAACAAAGGTTATGAAATATCTCTTATACTTGATGTAAGTGGCTCAATGAGTGAAAACGGTAAGTTTGATATAGTAAGAGATATAGTAAATGACTTTTTAAAAAAGAGAACTTATGATAAAGTAGCTTTGAGTATATTTGCCGACTTTGCTTATGTGGCAGTTCCTTTGACATATGATAAAAAGGCAGTTTCAAAACTTTTAAACAGACTTGAAGTAGGAATAGCAGGAAGAAGTAGAACCGCTTTATATGAAGCCCTGTTTTTAAGCACAAATATTTTTAAAAACTCTAAAGCAAAAAACAAGATAGCCATACTTTTAACAGACGGTATGGACAATGCAAACACAATACCACTCGATATAGCGATAAAAAGAGCAAGAAAATATGATGTTAAAGTCTATACCATAGGTATAGGCGGTAGAGGGGATTATAATCCATATGTTTTAAAAGAGATAGCCCAAAAAACCGGAGGAGAGTTTTTTGAAGCCAATAGTGTAGCAAAACTAAAAGAGGTTTATGAAACTATAAATCGCCTTGAAAAGAGTGAGATAAAAACTGATAAATATCTCAATAAAAGCTACTATTTTGGCTATCCGCTAAGTTTTGCCATCCTTTTATTGCTTGTTATATTTTATATAAGGAATAGAAGATGAGTTTTTTATATCCGATAGTTTTAGTTTTTGTTCCTCTATCACTTTTGCTTATTTATTTTATAAAAAAGTATAACTTTGATGAAAAAAGGTTTTCAAAAAGAGTTTTAGCTCGTATAGCACCAAAAGGATTAAAAAAATTATCAAGTATAAAACAGATATTTTTAGTCTTAAGCATAACTTTTGCCTTTTTATCCCTATCAAGACCATATATAAAGGGACAAGAGATAAAGGTAAATACCAAAAGTTATGAGATAGTAGTGGGTTTTGATATATCAAACTCTATGCAATGCAATGATGTTTACCCTAACCGATTAAGCTTTGCAAAGCAAAAGTTTTATAACTTTTTGGAAGATTTAAAGGATGAAAAGGTTGCAATACTTGGCTTTAGTTCAAGAGCCTTTTTGATAGCTCCTCCTACTGATGATTATGAAAGTTTGAAGTTTTTAGTGAAAAATATGCAAACAAACTATATCTTGCTAAAAGGAACCGATATAGGAGAGTTTTTAAGAAGCGCAAACAATCTCTTTTCAAACAAAGATGCTAACAAAGCAGTTTTAATCTTTACTGACGGAGGAGATAAAAAGAGTTATAAGGATGATATAGAGTATGCGAAAAAACACCATATAAAAGTTTTTATCTATGCCATTGGAACTAAAAAAGGTGGAGTTATAAAAACTAATAGTGGCATTTTAAAAGATAAAAAAGGAGATATAGTTATAGTAAAACTAAATGAAAATATAAAAGAGTTGGCACTAAAAAGTAATGGTGCATATCTAAAATATTCACTAAAAAACAATGACATAAAAGAATTGGTGGATGTTATAAGAAAAAGCTTTGAGAGTGAGTCAAAAAATAATATAAAAACTATAAAAAACAACCTTGAACTTTTTTGGTTACCACTGCTTTTTTCAATCCTATCTTTCTTTTTATCCTCTTTTAGTTTACAAAGGAGCAAGTTATGAAAAAAGTTGTTTTTTTATTTTTGCCACTTTTTTTACAAGCTGGTATCTTAGACTTTTGGCATATAAAAGAGGCTGATAAGTTTTATAAAGCTAAAAAGTATGATAAAGCTATAAATGAATATAAAAAGTTAGACTCTTTAGAAGCAAAGTATAACTTAGCTAACAGTTACTATAAAGCTAAAAAGTATGATGAAGCTATAAAACTATATAAACAGATAGATAAAGGCTCTTTAAAGTTTAAAGCTTTACATAATCTTGGAAACTCTTATGCACAAAGTGGAAAGATAGATGATGCTATAAAGGCATATGAAGAGGCTCTAAAGATAAAAGAGGATAAAGATACAAGGTATAACTTAGAGCTTTTGAAAAAGAAGAAAAAAAAGCAAAATAAAAATAAACAAAACAAGAAACAAGATAAAAAGCAAAATCAACAAAAAAATAAAAATAGAAAAAAAGACAACAAAAACCAAAACTCTAAAAACTCTAAAAACTCTAAAAATAAAAACTCTAAAGATAAACAAAAGAGTAAAGATAAACAAAAAAGTAAAGATAAAAAAGATGAAAACAAAGATAAAATAAAGCAAAACAAAAACTCTAAACAAAACAAAAATGCTCAAAAAAGAAAACAAAAAGAGTTGAGCGATATGCAAGAGGCAAAATATATCAAAATGCTTAACAAAAAGGGGATAAATACCCTACTTTTACCATTAGACAAAAAAGGAGAGAAACATTATGAAGAAAATCCTTGGTAACTTTATTATTTTAATCATAACTACATCAACACTATTTGCAAAAGTGGCTTTAAAAGTTGATAAGTTAGGCTTTTATAAAACTGATAGTGTAAATATAACCATAGAAGCAACAGGAGATAAGATAGAGTTTCCAAATATAAGCTCGATAGGAGGATATAACATAGTAGGAGTTGCAAACTCCTCTCAAACCACCATCATAAACTCTAAAGTATCTCATACAAAAAGTAAAACCTACACCATATATCCTCAAAAAAGCTTTACCATAGAGCCTATGAGGGTTATAGTGGATGGTAAAGAGGAATGGACACCTAAAAAAGAGGTAAAACTCTTAAAGCCAAGTCAAAAAGTAAAAAAGGGTGGAGATTTTATCTTTGAGTTAAAAGCTAATAAAACTCACTTAAAAGTGGGAGAAAGCACCACTTTAAAACTGATATTAAAGAAAAAAGCAGAAGTTAGGGCAGATAAAATACTCATAGGAGAGTTTAAAAACTCAAACTTTTGGATAAAAAAACTAGGAGATTATAACCACTATATAGATGGAGAATATGAAGTTTATGTTTATGAGTATCAAATAACCCCTCAAAAAGCTGGAAATTTTATCATAGATCCGGTTCAAGCAAATATAGGAATACTAACTCAAGATAGGATAGGAGGCTTTAACGACCCATTTTTTGATCAATTTTTTCAAACTATGAAGTATAAAAAACTTTTTTCAAACTCGCTAAGCTTTAAGGTCGATCCTCTTCCTCAAAATGTAGAAGTTTTTGGAGAGTTTGAGATATTTACCTCAGTTGATAAGAAAGAGGTTGAAGCAAACAAACCGGTAAATCTAACCATAAAAATCCTTGGAGAGGGAAATGTCGAAGATATAAAAAAGTTTTCGCTAAATATCCCTGAAGCTGTTATTTACTCAGATGATCCAAAAACCAAAAGCTATGTTAAAAATGGTAAAACTTATGGAGAGTTTTTGCAAAAAATAGCAATCATAGCAGACAAAAACTACACCATCCCATCTATAGAGTTTAAATATTTTGATAAGACAAAAAATAAAGTTATAACTAAAAAAACAAAACCAATCTCCATAAAGGTAAAAGGTGAAGCAAAAGTAGGCAAAACTCCAAAGATAGTAACAGCTACAAAAACCCCAGTTAGAAAGGAAAAGGAAAAAATAGTTATAGAAAAAGAAGATAGTTATATAAAATATATCTACTTGGTAGTGGGAGTTATCTTAGGAAGTTTATTAACATTTGCATCTTTTAAACTAAGACTAACAAAAAAAGAGCCAACTCCTTTACAAAAGAGGATAAGAAAAGCTAAAAGCGATAAAGAGTTGTATGATATACTTCTTCCATTTGCAACAGATGAAAAGATAAAAAAAATACTTGAAAGATTAGAGGCAAATATATATAAGGGTAAAAAAAATAAGATAGATAAAGAAAGTATAGTTATAAATCTAGAAACTACAAAATAGTATCAGAGAATGGATACAGGATAACAATGTTCGCAATTTCATCTGAAAACTCTTTTGAAATCTAAAAATTTCAAAAAATAAAATAATACCAAGCAGATTGATATAGTTTACATTTGATTTATCCTTTATCATTCTTGGTTTAGGAAAGTGAGATATAAAGTAGGAAATAAATGGTATAAAACCAACTTGAGGAGAAAAAGAGATTGCGAACAAAACTTAACATTATCGGATAGTTCACAGTATCTATTTGGTTGCAAATGATGCAATAAAAATAGTCAAATAGTCAGGAAAAATAAAATACCTTTATGGCTTTTTATACTAAGTTGCCTTTTTCTTTACCAAAATAATAAAGATGGCAGTGAAAACTAAAATCACTGCTATCGTTTCAAATACAAACTCAAGTTCTACAGGTTTACTAAAATCAACCATCTATAACTTCTTGACATCTTTTACAAAGTGAATCTTCATCTTTGCTTCTTTGTTTCCAACATCTAGGACACTTAGCCCTTGATGCTTTTAGGATTTTAAAACTATCTCCACCAACTTCAAAAACTCCAAGCTCTCCATCTTCATCGTGGTGGATAACTTTACTTACCACAAACCAATCTTCTTTGTCTTGTGAATCAAGTGAGTGAACTCTTTTTGAAGTTGTTTGAAGAACAAGTTCAAGTGTTGTTTTTATGATTTTATCTTTTTTCAAGCTATCAACTTTTTCAAAAAACTTCTCTCTAGCTTCTATCATATACTTTTCATCAAAACTACTCTCTACCTTTTGAAGTGGAGTATATACGATATCAAAAACATCTTCACCCTCCCCTTTTATAACTTTTGGAGCATACTCAAGCACTTCATCAACTGTGTAGGTTAAAACAGGAGCTAAAAGGGCCAAAAGTCCTCTTGTTATCAAAGCCATAGCACTTTGAGCTGATCTTCTTTTCATATCATTTTGTTTGTTACAATAGAGTCTATCTTTTGATATATCCATATGGATTCCACTTAATTCAACTGTGATGAAGTAGTTTAGTTTTGACAGCCCTTTTTGAAACTCAAAATCGTTAAAATCCTTTATAATCTCTTCAAAAACATTACCAGCTTTACTTAGTATCCATCTATCTATTTCACCCATCTTTTCAACTTCAACTATTTTTTCTAAGTCTGAAACATTTGCTAATAAAAATCTTAAAGTATTTCTTATCTTTCTATACTGCTCTGATATCTGTTTTAGTATATCATCACTGATTTTTAAGTCATTTTTATAATCACTCATAGCAACCCAAAGTCTAACTATCTCAGTTCCATACTTTTTAGAAACTTTTAGTGGTGCTATAACATTTCCTTTAGATTTACTCATCTTTTCACCTTTACTATCAACAGTAAAACCGTGAGTTAAGATCTTTTTATATGGAGAGTGTTCATTTACCGCTGTGCTTATAAGTAGTGAACTTTGAAACCAACCACGGTGCTGATCACTTCCCTCTAAATATAGATTTGCTGGATAATCTCCTGCATCATACTCATCTTCGTTTTGTAAAACGGCATTCCAAGTTGAACCGCTATCAAACCAAACATCAAGTATATCCATAACTTTTTCTAAGTTGTCCGGGTTATATTTTGAATTTGTTGGAAGCAATTCTTTTATCTCTTTTGCCCACCAAGCATCAGCTCCTTCTTTTTTAAATATCTCTACCAAATTATCAAGAACATCTTCATCAAAGATAACCTCTTTAGTTGTCTTATCTCTAAAAAATGCGATAGGCACACCCCAATCTCTTTGTCTTGAGATACACCAGTCAGGTCTGTTTTCTATCATCGAAACAATACGATTTTTTCCAACTTCCGGATAAAATCTAACTGAGTTTAACTCATCTAAAGCCTTTTTTCTTAAGCAGTTTTCATCATCCATCACTATAAACCATTGCTTTGTAGCTCTATAGATAACTGGTTTATGAGTTCTCCAACAAAATGGATACGAGTGTTTTAACTTTGATGAGTGAAGTAAAGCATCTCCTAAAAGTTCTAAAATCTTTTCATTTGCTCTAAAAATATGCTCCCCAACAAATTTATCCGGATTTGGAAGAAGTCCTTCTCTAACAACAGTTTCATCATATAAACCACTATCATCAACAGGCATAATAACTTCTAAACCATACTTTAGTCCAACTTTGTAGTCATCCTCTCCATGTCCTGGAGCAGTGTGAACACAACCTGTTCCACCATCCATAGTTACATGCTCTCCTAGCATCAAAAGAGATTTTCTACCATTTAAAGGGTTTATCGCATAAGTATTTTCTAAGATAGATGCTTTAAAAGTTTTAACTATTTTTCCTTTTATAACCTCATCTTTTACCAAAGAATAATGCAATGCTTTTGCAACTATATAACCATCACTTGTCTTTACATACTCCTCTTGAGGGTTAAAACTTATACCCATATTTGCAGGAAGTGTCCAAGGAGTCGTAGTCCAAATAACTACTTTTGCATCCTCTCCTAAAGCCTCTTTTGCATCACTGTCAAGTTCAAATGCTACATATATGGAAAAGTCCTCTTTATCCTCATACTCAACTTCAGCTTCAGCTAAAGCAGTTTTTGCAGCCCACGACCAGTAAACAGGTTTACTTCTTTCAACCAATAGTCCTTTTTTAGCTATATCACAAAGTGTTTTATAGATATCAGCTTCAAAAGCAAACTTCATAGTTAGATAAGGATTTTCCCAATCTGCTACTACTCCTAAAGATTTAAACTCATCACTTTGAACCTTTACAAACTTAGATGCATGTTCACGACAAAGCTCTCTTATCTTTGTCTTTTCTAACTGCTCTTTTTTTCCAGTTCCTAACTTTTTTTCAACTTGTTGTTCAATAGGGAGTCCATGACAATCCCATCCCGGAGTAAATCTTATAGATTGTCCTTGAAAATACTTTGACTTAACAACTATATCTTTTAAGATTTTATTTAATGCATGTCCTATATGTATATGTCCGTTTGCATAGGGTGGTCCATCGTGAAGAGTAAAACTTTGTTTTGAATTTTTTCTTTTTGATACCATCTTCTTATATACATCTTTTTTCTCAAACCACTCTTTGTATCTTTTAGGCTCATTTTGCGGAAGATTTCCTCTCATAGGAAAGTTGGTTTTTGGAAGTAGTAAACTATCTTTATAATCCATTTTGCATTTGCTCCAAACTTTAAAATTTTCGCGATTTTATCGAAATATGGTTAAAATAACAAAATAAGTAGGAAGTAAGAAGTAGGAATTAGGAGGTTATATGAATAGTGAACAGATTATAAAAGAGTTGATAGATAAAAATATTTCCATAACTACAGCGGAGAGTTGCACAGGAGGTAGGGTGGCATCAGAGATAACAAAGTATGCAGGAGTTTCGTCTATATATCCTGGAAGTGTAGTTAGTTATTCAAATGAGATAAAGCAAAAAGTTTTAAATGTTCATAAATCCACACTAAAAAACTTTGGTGCGGTAAGTAGGGAGTGTGTTAAAGAGATGCTTGATGGAGTAATGGAGCTAATGGGAGCTGATATATCTGTTGCTATAAGTGGGATAGCAGGACCAACAGGAGGGACAAAAGAGAAACCAGTCGGTTTAGTTTATATAGGAGTAAAATATAAAGATAAACTTTTTATAGAGAAAAATATCTTTGATGGAGATAGAAATGAGATTCAAGAAAAGACGAAAAATAGGGCTTTTGAGATAGTAGAAAAAATAATTTGAAAATTTTTTCAAAAAAAGCTTGACAAGTAAGATTTTTTTTTATATAATTTCGACTCACTTGTCAAGTGCAAAAGGCAGGACCCGTTAGCTCAGTTGGTAGAGCATCTCCCTTTTAAGGAGGTGGCCGTTGGTTCGAATCCAACACGGGTCACCATTTGTTTAAGATTGTTGGTCCCATCGTCTAGTGGTTAGGACATCGCCCTTTCACGGCGGCGACAGGGGTTCAAATCCCCTTGGGATCACCATCTTGTTTTTTGTTTTGGGAAGTGGTCACTTGGCAAGTAAGTAAAGGCTTGCAGTTTTCAGGTATCAGAGGTCGCTTAGCTCAGTTGGTAGAGCGCCACCCTTACAAGGTGGATGTCACAAGTTCGAGTCTTGTAGCGACCACCATTTTTCAAGATGTGCGGCGGTAGTTTAGTTGGTTAGAATACCG
>CAZUPK010000049.1:0-7067 GCA_964622255.1 uncultured Campylobacterales bacterium | reverse complement strand
ACTTCCAGCTCCCATAAATAGCAATGATTTAAAACTCATATGATTAAATGTGTGAAATAGTGCCGCTATAAAAGCAAAACTGCTTAGAGTTTTTAAACCCATAGTATCAAAAATCATCCCCATAGCAACACCAATAAGGATGATACCTATATTTTCTATGGAGTGATTTGCCAAAAGTGCTTTTATATCGTGTTCGCTTAGTGCATATAGCACTCCTACTACTGCTGAGGTAGAGCCAATGACTAAAACAATCACACCCCATTCTAACTGCCAAGGATACAGCACAACAAATATAAATCTCAAAAATCCATAAATAGCAACTTTTAACATCACCCCACTCATAATAGCAGAAACTGCAGATGGAGCAGAGGGGTGAGCATAAGGAAGCCATACCTGAAAAGGAACCGCTCCGGCTTTACTTAAAAAACCAAAAACTAAAAGGAAAAACAAAAGTGTAGGATATTTAAAAGTAGAGGCTATTTCTTTCATTTGAGCAAAATCTATCTCAAGTTTTCCATTTGTAACTAACAAAAAAAACATCAACAAAAATACAAATCCAAAATGTGTCATAAAAAAGTAAAATCTAGCTGATTTTATAGTTGATTTATCTTCTGTCTCGGTAAGGATTAACTGCCAACTTGTTAAGCTCATAAGCTCCCAAAAAAACAAAAACACAATTGCATTACCAGCTACTACCACACCTATCATTGAGATGATAAATGCAAAATAGTGCAATAGATAATGTGTTTTTCTTTTTATATGAGAGAGATACCCAAATGAATAAAAAAGATTTGGAATCACACCCAAAAAAATAAGTGCAACAAAAACTAAAGAAAGTGTATCAAATTGAAACATACTCTAACAACTCCAAAAAGATATTTTAATGGAGGGCTGTTGATTTGAGAAAATGCAGTCCTGAATTATTTTTTGAGATTATATCCAAATAAACTAAATCACTGATTAGAAATATGTTACTTTAAGGTTTTGTTTGTAATGTGGGTAAGGTCAGTCCTGAGACAATTAGGAACTATATCAAAAATCAAGGCTAAAGCTATTTAGTTATTAAAAAAGAGACTAAAAGGATAGAAGTAGAAGTTCTTTTATATTTTTTATATTTATATCTGCTAATGGCTCATCTTTATTCCCTATAAAGATAGTTTTACCAACTTTCGCATTTTTCCCAGTTTCTATATCGCTTTTTTTATCCCCTATCATAACAGAGTTTGCCATATCTATATTAAACTCATCTTTTGCTCTTAAAAGCATCGCAGGTTTTGGTTTTCTACATTCACAGTTTGACTCTGGAGAGTGTGGACAGTGATAAACTTTTGTTATCTGTATTCCCTTTTGCTTTAATTTGTCAAGCATATAAGAGGTTAATTTTAAAAAATCATTTTCATCATAGTAGCCTCGTCCTATTCCTGATTGATTTGTAACTATAAAGAGTTTGTATCCTCTTTTTAAAAACTCCTTTAAAACTTCAAAAACTCCATCTACAAACTCAAAATCTTCAATCTTATAGACATAGTTTTTATCTATGTTGACTACTCCATCCCTATCTAAAAAAACGGCTTTAATTTTGTTTGAGTTCACTCTCAATATCCTCTTTTATATACTCTCTTTCTTCATCAGAATTAAACATAGCCATTTTTGTATCTATAAGTTTCCTAGCTTGTTTCATATATTTTATCCATCTTCTATCATCAAACTCATTTTTTAAAAGTTTTGCATAATAGTAGTTTGCATAAAAATTCTCACCATTTTCTTTTAATATATTTTCCAAAGTTCTACTAGCTTTATCAAATTTGTTCAAATTACCATAACAAATTGCAAGAAGTATTTTTTTATATGTCTGTTTTGGATTTATCTCCAAGCTATACTCATAGGCAATAGCAGCTTCTTTAAATATACCAATATCAAAGTAGGTATCAGCTAGTTCATTCCAAAGCTTATAATCTTTTGATTTATTTGCTCTCTCCCTCAAACTACTCATACGAAGGGCTAGATCAAGTATCTTCGATATTTTAGCATTTTTAACAAACTTCGGTTTTAATTTATATGCAGCAGTTATAAGGTCAAAACCTTGTGAAACCTTCCCGGTTCTAAAATAGACTGATGCTAGTTTCAACATACACTCTACATTTTGAGGATCACTCTTTAAAACTTTTTCTAAAAACTTTTCTTTTTTTTCTTTTTCACCCTCTTTGATAGAGTAGTAATCTTTACAGATAGGAAATTCTTTTGCATTTGCCCCAATTCCCCATACCAATAAAATGCAAATAGTTATAATTTTTTTATACATTTACCCAATATTTCCTATGTTTTGTCAAAAATTGTTGTATTATAATGAATAATATTTAATCTATTTTGTTGAATATTTTTAAGTTCAAGTTTTAAGTTTTAGTAAAGCGAGTTAATCAGGTGGCATATAATTTTTCTTTTTTTTTTCTTTTAACTCCTTTCTCTTTTTTTCAAGTAAAATAGCATCATTTAAATCCTCTTCCCCGTCAAATTTTGCAGCTTCCAAAAACCTTTTAGGATCATCAAAAAGTCCCTGTTTTAGTCCCCAAAGCAAAGCCCCAAGTCCCAAAGCTCCCAAAAATATGGAAACTATCATCATCATACTTAAAACACCACTATCCAACTTTTCTCCTTAAACTATTTCCAACCACTATTAAAGAGCTTAAACTCATACTAAGTGCTGCTACTAAAGGTATAACATATCCAATCACAGCTAGTGGTATGGTTATGCTATTATAGACTAAAGAGATTAACAGATTTTGTCTGATATTTTTATAGGTTTCTTTACTTATTTTATAGGCATCTAAAACTAAAGTTATATCATCATTTAGCAAAACTATATCACTAACATCAAGAGCTATTTTGGCTCCCCCACCCATTGCTATAGAAACATTTGCCAAACCTAGTGCAACACTGTCATTTATGCCATCTCCGACAAATGCAACAACTTTTTTTCTATCTTGATACTCTTTAACGATATTTGCTTTATCCTTTGGAAAAAGTGAGTGATAAAACTTTTTAATACCTACCTCTTGGGCTACTTTTGAGGAAGCTTTTTTATGGTCCCCAGTTAACATAATAACCTTTATACCAAAGTTTTCAAAACTTTTTATAACCTCTTTTACTCCCTCTCTTATCTCATCTTCAAGCTCATAAAAAGCCACAACTTCACCATCAATAGCAAAAATCAAAACAGAGCTTTCAAACTCTTTTTCAAACTCTATTCCCTCATCTTCCAAAAGCTTTTTATTTCCGGCAAGTATAGTCTTATCATCAAAAGAGGCTTTTATCCCTTTTGCCTCTATATTTTTTATACTATCTAACTTTAACTCCTCTTTTTTGCCTAAAAACTCTTTTACTCCTTTGGATATAGGGTGAGTTTGTGAAGATATAAGTGAGTAAAGAAGATTTTTATCAAACTCTTTTAAGATGGTCTCTTTTATCACTTTTGGTTTTGCTTTTGTAATAGTTCCGGTTTTATCCATAAAAATAGTATCTATCTTTGCAAATGTTTCAAGAAATGAACTCTCTTTAAACAAAATTCCCTTTTTTATACCTTGATTTAGCCCAACTAAAGTTGCGATAGGAGTTGCAAGTCCCAAAGCACATGGACATGCTATAACGATAACTGATATACCCACTATTAAAGCTCTTTCAAAACCACTATGAAGATAAAACATCCATACTAAAAATGTTATAAAAGCTATAGATAGTATGGTTATACTAAAGTAGCCTGAAACTTCATTTGCCAATCTTTCTATCTTTGGTTTTTTATTCATAGCTTTTTCTAACATATGAGAGATTTTTTGTATAGTTGAGTCACTAAAAGCTTTTTTAACCTCTACTAAAACTACACTATCAAGCAAAACCGTTCCACTTAAAACTTCATCAGATTTTTTCTTAAAAACCGGTTTGCTCTCTCCTGTTAAAGAGGAGTAGTCAAAACTTCCTTCTCCACTTACTATAACAGAGTCTAAAACAACCTTTTCTCCAGCTCTTATCTCTAAAATATTTCCTACTTCAACCTCTTCTATATCTTTTTGTATCTTTTGCCCATCTTTTAAAACTATAACGGTTGAGGGAAGCAAAGATGTTAAAGAGTCCATAGTATCTACAGCTTTTTTCTTACTTTGAACCTCCAAAAACTTACCTATAAAAACAAAAGTTATAATCATAGTTGCTGAGTCAAAGTAAACCTCTCCACTCTTTGTTATCATCGTATATATGGAGTAAATATATGTTAAAGTAGCCCCTGTTATAACTAAAAAGTCCATATTTATAAAACGATTTTTAAGTCCGTAGTATGCACCTTTAAAGTATGGACCTCCAGTATAAAAAAGTGCCGGAGTAGCTAAGATAAACTCCGCTATATTTAGGATATTTTTATACTCCTCTTTTATACCGCTAAAGTAACCTGCATATTGAGCTAAAGCTATCCACATAACATTCATAGTGGAAAAAAGTCCAACTAAAAGCCTAGCATAATAATCCCTTCTTTGCTTTTGAGTTCTCTCTTCACCAGCTTTTTTATCATATGGATATGCTATATAACCTATACTTGCTATTGTTTCAAATATTTTAGATAGTGATACACCGTTTGGATCGTAAATAATTCTTGCTTTATGAGTAGTAAAGTTTATATCAGCCTCTAAAATACCATCAAGTCTATGTAAAACTTTTTCATTTAACCATACACAAGCACTACAGTGGATACCCTCTATGATCAAGTTTATTTCACAAGTTCCATTTTTTAACTCTTTTACATACCGCTTTTTAAAACCATCTCTATCAAACTTTTTAAACTCATCTTTGACCTCTTTTGGACGACCAAGTTTTACATCTCCCTTTTTTGCATAAAAACTATCAAGTCCTTCATCTTTTAAAAGATAATAAACACCTTGACAACCTTTACAACAAAAGAAGTTTTCACCATCCTTTATCATCAACTCTTCATCATACTCTAAACCACAGTGAGTGCATTTTAATTTGTTCATATAAATTTTCTCTTGATTTTATAAAAAGAAATAACTTTTAACAAATTTTAGCTAAAATACCCCTGATACTACAATACAAAGGAACATTTTTATGAATGTTATAGCAGGAAATGTCTGGAAATTTGGAGATAATATAGATACAGATTTAATAATCGCTGCAAGATATTTAAATACTTCAGATCCTCAAAAATTGGCTGAGCATGTTATGGAAGATGCCGATCCTGAGTTTACAAAAAAATTAACTCCGGGAGACTTGATAGTTGCCGGAGAGAATTTTGGTTGTGGAAGCTCAAGAGAGCATGCACCCATAGCCTTAAAGGCTGTAGGAATTAGTGCAGTAGTTGCAAAAAGTTTTGCAAGGATTTTTTATAGAAATGCTTTTAATATGGGACTTCCTATCTTTGAGCTAAAAGAAGCTGATAGGATAGATGAAGGTGATTTGATAAAGATAAACTTAGACACCGGAAAAGTGGAAAATATTACAAAAAATGAAACTTATGATTTTACTGCGATACCTCCTTTTATGCAGGAGTTAATAGCAAGTGGCGGACTCATAAACTATGCAAAAAGGCAAATGTTAAAGGAAGATGTATGAAAACTTATAAAGTAGCAGTTATAAAGGGTGACGGAATAGGACCAGAGATTGTAGATGAAGCCATAAAAGTTTTAGATGCAGTTAGTGCAAATGAAGATTTTTCACTAAAATATCAAGAGGCTTTGATGGGTGGAAATGCCTATGATATAACAGGGGAACCTCTGCCTCAAGAGACTATAGATATAGCAAGAAACTCTGATGCAGTTTTATTTGGTGCTATAGGTGGAGAGAAGTGGGATAACTTACCAAGAGATAAAAGACCTGAAACCGGGCTTCTTAAACTTAGAAGTGAGCTTAAACTTTATGCAAATTTTAGACCGGTAAAGGTTTATGATGAGTTGGTTGATGCAAGTAGTTTAAAACCAGAGATAGTTAAAGGAGTTGATCTTTTAGTTATTCGAGAGTTAACTGGTGGTATCTACTTTGGACAGCCAAGACAAAAAAGTGAAGATAAAGCATATAATACTATGATTTATACAAAAGATGAAATAGTTCGTATAGCAAAACAGGCTTTTGAAGCTGCAAACTTGAGAAGAGGAAAGGTTTGTTCAGTTGATAAGGCAAATGTTTTAGAAGTTAGCCAACTTTGGAAAGAAACGGTAGAAGAGGTTGCAAAGGAGTATCCTGATATAACTTTAACTCATATGTATGTGGACAATGCAGCTATGCAACTTGTAAGAGATCCAAAACAGTTTGATGTCATCTTAACAGGAAATATTTTTGGAGATATACTAAGTGATGAAGCTAGTATGATAAGCGGTTCTATAGGACTTCTTCCTAGCTCATCAGTTGGTGGAGAGGTTGGACTCTATGAGCCTATACATGGTTCTGCTCCAGATATTGCAGGGCAAGGTATAGCAAACCCTATAGCAACTATATTAAGTGCTAGTATGATGCTAAGATTTGCTTTTGGAGAGAGCAAAGCGGCTGATAGGATAGATAGAGCCATAGAGGAGTTTTTGGCTGGAGGTTATAGAACTAAAGATCTAGCATCATTTGGAGCAAAAGAGGTTTGTTCGACAACGGAAGTGGGTTCTATAATAGCTGATAAAGTTAGTAAGTCTTAAAGTTTATGAATACAAAAACTATGATACCCCAACAACAAAGACAATCTTAAAAAATTAAAAGTATAATAACCAATATTTAAAGAAAGCACAAGGGGTTAAAGATTAGTAGAAAAAGAACAAATTACTCAGCAGAGTTTAAAGTAAAGATTGTATTGGATGTCTTAAAAGGAGAAAAGACTTTAAATCAAATTGCAACTGAAAACAGCATTTTACCCAAAAATATTATAAATTGGAAAAAGCAGTTTTTAGCAAATGCAGAGATTGCAATGGAGCCATCCAAGGCAGTAAAAGAGTATAAAGAACAGATAAAAGAGTTAGAGTTAACTATAAAGAAACCAAACTAAAAAAAGATAAATTTTAAGTTTCATTTAGAAACACCTAAAGCTAAAT
>CAZUPK010000048.1:0-10584 GCA_964622255.1 uncultured Campylobacterales bacterium | reverse complement strand
CCACTTCCTTTTCCATAAGCTATGGCGACATCTGCATGTTTTGCTTCGCCGATAGCATTTACAACACACCCCATAACAGAAATATCAAGTGGAGTTTTTATATCTTTTGTTATCTCTTCTACCTCTTTCACCGCTTTTACTAAGTTTGCCTCCAATCTTCCACAAGTAGGGCAAGAGATGATATTTACTCCATCTTTTACAAGTCCGGCATCTTTTAAGATAGCTTTTGCAACTTTTATCTCCTCTTCAAGCTCTCCAGTCATAGAGACTCTCATAGTATCTCCGATACCATCAAGAAGTAGGCTTCCTAAAGCTATGGATGATTTTATAGTTGAGTGAAACTTTGTTCCAGCTTCTGTTACTCCAAGGTGAAAAGGATAGTCACATAGCGGTCTTAAAAGTCTATAAGCTTCTACTGTTCTTTGAACATCACTTGCTTTTAAACTCACCTTTATATCCGTAAAATCCAAATCTTCCAAGTATTTTATATGATACAAGGCAGATTCAACCATCGCTTTAGGAGTTGTGCCGTATCTGTTTTCAAACTCATCTTCTAAACTACCTGCATTTACTCCTATCCTAATAGGTAAGTTTCTTTCTTTACAAGCTTTTACTACCTCTTTTACTCTTTTCTTACTTCCTATATTTCCGGGATTTATCCTGACGCAATCCACCGTTTTGGATGCTATCAAAGCTAAACGATAGTTAAAGTGTATATCCGCAACCAAAGGCAAACTTATCTGCTTTTTTATCTCTTTTAGTGCTAGTGCTGCTTTTTCATCCGGCACAGCAACTCTAACTATATCACAACCTGCAAAGTGAAGTCTTTTTATCTGTTCAACCGTAGCTTCAACATCCTCCGTTTTTGAAAAGGTCATAGACTGCACAGAGATAGGAGCGTCACCACCTACGGCAACATCTCCTACATATATCTTTTTTGTCGGGTATCTTTTTATCATAATTTTTCCTATTGATTTATCGAATATTGGGGATTAAAAACTTTTAAAATAGTTTGATGAATATCTTTTAAAAAGTTTTTTTCTACCTCTCCTAATTTTTTTATAAATCTCTCCTTGATTAATACTCATAAAACTCATCCGTTATATCAAACTCTTTTGAAGTTTTAATATACTCTTTATTTTGTGAAGCTTTTTTAGCTCCTTCTTCCCACTTTTTCAACTCGACTTTTTTTATATACTCTTCCAAAGCATTTTTAAAAAGCGAATTTAAAGAGATATTTAAACCCCTTTTTAACTCATCAGCTTTTTCTTTCATAGATGAGGGGATAGTTATAGTTACTTTTTGCATATTTTGAGTTTTTGTAACAGTCATAAATCAACTCCTAAAAATACTGGTGTTTTTTTACTGTATTTTATCAGATTAACACTAAACTATTTACCAAAACCGCTATCTGATAGATAGAAAAACTGTCATTTTGTTTTAACTCATCTATTCTGTTTTGATAATCTTGCAAATCAAACTCTTTTGACTTAACATAGTCTATCAAACTCTCTTTTATGTTATCATTTTCTGATAGATTTACTATGGTATCTTTTACTATTTTTACCACAAAGTTACCAAGCATCTGTTCAAGTTGAGTTTTTAGTAACTCTTTGTTACTATCTTTTACTATGATTTCATCAAGTTTTTCTAAGAGCAAAGTTATAAAAAAGATATCTATAAGTTTATTTACAACTTTCATACAAAAATCAAAAGGTTTATTTGTTAGCTTTTGCACCTTTATAGAAGCCAATACAAACTTATAACTTGCTATATCAAGGCTTTTTTTATCTATCTTATCTTTAAAGCTTAATAAAAACTCAAAGTTAAGTTCACTTTCATTAAAATTTTGTAGTAGCCATTTGACATTTGACTCCATCTCTTTTTCTATTTTTAAAAGTTCTTGATACTGCTTTTTAACATCCTCTTTAAAATCTTTTCTATATATCTCATATCGGTTATCGTTTAAGTCAAAAAGTTGATTTGTCATAAGATATGCTTTTATTTTTTGTAAGAACTTTTTCTCTCCCAATATTTGATAGTCATATACAAAACTTGCACCTTGATAGTTTATAATCTTATTTGCTATTATCATAGAGATAATCTCTCTTTTTAGGGGGTGAGAGAGTATCTCATCTTCATATAAAAGTTTAAAATCTTTTGGAAAATATTTAAAAAGATATCTTTTGAAAAAAGGTTCATCATCTATCATACTGCTTTTATTTAACAAATCTTTTAAAAATATCTTTGCATACAAAAGCAAAACTGCCAAAGCCGGTCTTATAAGCATCTCTTCATCATCTATAACAAGCTCTATTTGTTTATCATTTGGCAAACTAAAAAATCTTCTCTCAAATACTTCCAAAGAGTTTTCCAAAATATGTATGGTTTTTATAAATCTTTTTAGATTTTCTTTGCTTCTTAACCTATCCAAAGAGATAGATAGTGATTGAAAATAGTTATCCCACAAAACAGTATTTTCCACCCAAGGTTTAAGTGAGAGCAATACTTCATCTTTGTTTTTTACTCCACTTAAAAGTATCTTTAGATTTACTTCGTGATCACTTGTATTTACCCCTGCACTATTATCTATGCTATCAAGATTTATAAATCCTCCATTTAAGGCATACTCATATCTTGCTTTTTGAGTAAAGCCTAAGTTTCCACCCTCACAAACTGCTTTTGCTTTTATCAAGTTTGCATCTATTCGAACATATTCGTTTTCTTTGTCACCTACTTCTAAATTTGTCTGTGTTGAAGCTTTAAAATATGTTCCAACTCCTCCGTTATATATCATATCTACATCAAGTTTCAACAAGGCGATTGCTATCTCTTCGGCATCTACCACATCTTTTTTTATCTTTAAAAATTTTTTACTTAGTAAAGAGAGTTTTATATCCTTTTGGTTTCTTTTTATAACAAAACCTCCCTCACTCAAGATGCTCTTATCAAAATCACTCCACTTATGAGCTTTTGAGTTAAAAAGTCTCTTTCTCTCTTTGTATGCTCTTTTTTTATCTGGATTTGGATCTACAAAAATCTCATTGTGACTGATAGCACCTACAAGTAAAAAATTTTCACTCTGTAAAAGTCCATTTCCAAAGACATCTCCACCCATAGAACCTATACCCACAACTCTTATAGGTGTTTTATAAAAATCAATTCCCCTCTCTATGAAATATCTATGAACTGACTTTAAAGCTCCTTTAGCTGTTATACCCATCTTTTTATGGCTATAACCTCTACTTCCTCCACTAGCAAATGCATCACCGAGCCAATATCCTCTTTTTAAAGCTATATCATTTGCTTCATCACTCATATTTGATGTCCCTTTATCTGCCGCAACAACAAAATAGTTATCTTCATCATCTATCAAATCAAGCAAAGAATCTATATACATCCTATAAATCTTTACAAAATCATCTTTGCTTAAAGGTTTTTTTCTTATGACAAATCCGCCTTTTGCTCCGCTTGGGATGATGATAGCATTTTTACCCTCTTGAGTTGCCATTAAAGACTTTATCTCTACTCTAAAATCATCATACCGACTGCTATATCTTATGCCTCCTCTTGCCACTTTACTCATCCTTAAGTGGATACCACTAAAATCTTTATGAAAAACAAACATCTCTATGTTTGGCTGGATACCTCTTAGGAAAGATTTTAGATTTTTAGTTTCAATCTTGATACTAATAGCCGGTTTGTTTAGGAAGAAGTTTGTCTTAGTGATATTTTTTACTATCTCAAAGAAAAGTTTCAACACTCTATCTTCATCACTATCACTTATCTCTTTAAATAGCTCTTCAACATCTTTTTTATCAGCTTTTTTATAGAAAAACTCTAAAAGTTTTTTTGAAAGTTTATGATGTTTTGTCAAAGCATCAACTATTTTTAGGATATTAAACTCTAAAACAAGTTGATTTTCATATCGCATAATAGTTCTAAAAAGATTTATCTCTCTTAAGTTAAAGCCTTCAGTTAAAGAGAGTGAAAGAAGTTTACAAGATGGATTTTGTTTTGCTAGTGTTAGTATTAAAACCTCTGTAAAACTTTTTTGATGCTCTTTTAGAAGAGGTAAAATATCCTTTTTTATAAAATACTTTGAACTCTCCTCTTTTAAAACTATTAAACCAAAATTGTTTAGTATAGGTATGACTTCACTCAAAGGAGCATCTGTTTCAAAGTGCAAAAAACTATTTTCAAAATCTATTTTCATAACAATATCCTTAATCTCTTTTTTCTTAGTCTCTCAATTTATATTTTACCAAAATAATAATATACTTATTACCTAAGTTTGCTAATAGTCTTGAACTTAAGGTTAATAAAAACAACGGAGCTTACATTGAAAAAACTTGTTGCATATATCACTACTGGTTATCCTGAACTTAACTTTACACAAGATGTTATACTCTCTTTAAAAGAATCTGGAGCCGATACGATAGAGCTTGGTATCCCATTTTCCGATCCTGTTGCAGACGGTCCAGTTATAGAAGAGGCAAATCTAAAATCTTTAGAGCTTGGATTTAAGATAGAACATCTTTTTAAAATCTCTCAAAGAATAGCAAAAGAGATAGATACACTTTGGATGGGATATTTTAATCCTTTTTATCAAAAAACTATGCCTATTATGATAGAAGAAGCAAAAAAAGCTGGTGTAAATGGTTTTATCATACCAGATCTTCCATATGAAGAGGCAACTTTATATAAAGATGAGGTTGAAACCCAAGGTTTAGCTTTGATAGACTTTGTTGCACCTACTGACTCAAAGGATAGAATAAAAAAGATACTAAAAAACTCTAAGAAGTTTATCTATATGGTTGCTTATACGGGAATAACCGGAAGTGGAAAAAGTGAAGATTTAACAAAAGTTATAGCCAATATAAGAAGTGTTACTGATACTCCGCTTTATATAGGTTTTGGAGTAAATACAAAAACAGCAAAAGAAAAATCAAAAGGGGTAGATGGAGTTATAGTAGGAAGTGAATTTGTAAAAGTTTTACTTAACAATACTTTATCTTATAAAGAAAAACTACAAAATATTTCACAAATAGCTAAGGAGATTAAGGAAAGGATTAATTAAACTAAGATAAAATAAAAAAACTAGTTATTGCTTATAAGGTGTTTTTTATGAAATTTATCTTAGGTTTAGTGTTCTTTTTATTTTATATCATTGGATGTGGTTATGCTAATGGCGGTTTAGCAGATAAAAATCCTTTTGATATTACAAGCTTCAATCCTTATACAGATGATGGATTCAACTATGAGTGGCATTTGAAAGTGATTGACCCATCTCTTGCGAATAGTAACTCTCATATAAATATTTTTGATGCTTGGAAAAAAACTAGAGGTGCCGGTGTAAAAGTTGCAATCATAGACTATGACTTTTATAACATTAATGATGATTTAGTTTCAAATGTTTATGCCACTTATGATACACAAACAAATACAACAAATGTTATAAAAAATCTTAATTCACACGGAACTTCTTGTGCTAGTATCATAGCCTCACCAAAAAACGGTAAAGGAGTTATTGGTGTTGCTCCTGAAGCAAAACTTATACTTATAGATGCAAATTTAACTATTGATGATCAGAAAATAAGAGCTTTTCAAAAAGCAAAAGAGTTAGGAGCAGATATTATCTCTTGTAGTTGGGGATTTATTAATCAAATCTCTTCAAAATTGAGAGCAACTATAAAAGATATGTATGATAGTAATATTGTGGTTATTTTTTCAAGTGGAAACAATAACGGATTGGACCTTGATTTGGGAAATTATGAGGTTGAAGCTGAACTTCCGTGGGTCATAGGAGTTGGAGCAACCGACGAAGATAATAAAAAAGCTCCATACTCTAACTATGGAGACAATATAGATATCCTAGCACCGGGTGGAAAAGTTAATGGTGGTATTTATACTTTAAACTATTATAATGGAGTTTATGGATATTTCAACGGAACATCAGCATCAGCTCCAATAGTTGCAGGAGTAGTGGCTCTTATGCTTAGTGTAAATCATAATTTAACTCCTGATCAAGTTAGGGAGATTCTTATCACAACTGCAGATAAGATAGAACCTGAGGTTGCAAACTATGATCCACATACAGGCTTTAGTCATACCCATGCATATGGAAAGGTAAATGCTTCTGCTGCGGTAGCAAAAGCACTTACTTACTAAAACATATAGTTTACAAAAATCCTTGTATTTTTAAACTTTTCACCATTTATCTTGTCATCTACATCGCTATAAATAGCTGTTAAGTTTAGATTTTCTTGTATATCATAGTTTAAGACATAGTCATCTTCATCAGCTTCTTTACCATCTTTAGCTTCTATATTAAGATTTGCATAGCTTAGTGTTAAACCTTTTACTACAAAATCACTCATATCCCACTCAAAACCATAAGTAGTAGCTTTTGCATCAGCTCCCATACCATCTATGGTTAAGTGTTCTACACTTGTAAAAAATGGTCCTCCACCAAAACCATTTGTAGCTTCATTGTCATTAGATTTATTGTATGCTCCAGCTATAGTTAAACCTGTATTTTCAAAACCAACTGCTAAACTTACTCCTGATATCTTAGCATCATTGGTATTTTTATAAGACTGTTTTGCATACTGAAGTCCTAACTCATAGTTTAGAGTATTTAATTTGTTTGCATAAGTAGCTTCTATATAACTTATATCTTGTAAATCACCATCAACTTTATCTTTTAAGTTATAATACCATCCACCAAGAGATAAATCTTTTACTCCCTCATAAGTTATACCCAAAACTTGCACTGAATCATCATTTTGCATCTTTGTAAAAGTTTCAGGTTTTGGAGCATCGACACCTGCCCACTTTTGAACTTGTGCTAAAGTGATAGTGGTATCTTTTATATCTTTATTTACCAAAACTCCTGCTTCAAAAGTGTTTGGTATCATACCTAAATCATCCGTATCGGCAAATGGAATATCTAACTCTTGACGACCTAACTTGATAGTTGTATTTGCAAACTTTCCTTGTAAATATGCTTCACCTAAGATAGAGTATGACTTGTTATTAGAGTCAAAGAAAGCTATACCGTTGCCATCATTATTATTTATCTTATTTGTAGTATAAAAAGTAGCACCTGCATTTATATTTTTGTATGATTTTGTCTTTATATGAAGTTTTCCACCTATACTGTCGCTTTTATAACTTTTATCTGCACTTATATTATGATTTTGATAACCTGCTCTTATATATCCATCAACATTTTCTATAAAATCATTTGCGCCTAAAAAACTAACTATTACTAAACTAAATAATACAGCTTTTTTCATATTTCCCCTTTTCCCCTTATTAAAATTCATATTTTTTCTATCTCTATTTTTTCCATCTCACCTCTTCTTAAAGCAACCAAAGAGTTACCAACTTGAAGTTCGACAGTTTTTTTACCTATAGAATAGTTTTTTACTTCAAACTCCACACCGTTATAAAGTCCAAAAGATTTCATCCTGTGTTTTAATCCTCTTCCGGCATGAATCTCTTTTATCCTAGCCCTATCACCTAATTCTAAATCAAATATTTTATCCACCATAAACTCCTTTTGCGATATGATAAGCCACAAAACTTAAACTCCATGCAGTAGCTGTTGTAAAGAAAAAGAGATATGCAAGATACTTCCATCCTCCAGCTTCTTTAGCAAAAACTGCACTCGCTGCAAAGCAAGGAAGATATATCATAACAAAGACTATAAAAGATATAGCAGATGCAAAAGGTATCTGTTTTTTTATCTGCTCTTGTAGCCCTTTATCATTTTCATCTACTTCTGCACTAGCATATAAAACACCAAGAGTTGATACTACCACCTCTTTAGCCGCAAGTCCGGCTATTAGAGAAACACTCATCTTCCAATCCATCCCCAAAGGCTCAAAAAATGGTGCGGTTACTTTTCCAGCTTGTCCTAAATAACTATTTTCCAAATCACTATTTTTTGGATAGTTTGATGCAAACCATACAAGCATAGATGCTGCTAAGATAAAAGTTCCTGCTTTTTTTAGATATGATTTTGCTTGAGAATAAACAGTGTGATATATCAGTTTAAAAGATGGCAGTCTATACTTTGGCATCTCCATAACAAACGGTTCATCCTCACCTTTGAAAACTAAGATATTTAAAACTTTAGCACCTATAAGTCCAAGTAAAGCTCCTGTTATGTATATCAAAAACAATATATTTCCTGCTTGATTTGCAGGAAAAAATGCTCCAGTAAAAAGCACATATATAGGAAGTCTTGCTCCACAACTCATAAAACCTATGATAAAAAGTGTAAGAAGTCTATCTTTTTCATTTTTAAGTGTTCTTGCTGCCATATAAGCTGGAACTGAACATCCAAAACCAGTAACTAAAGGTATAAAACTTTTCCCGTGAAGTCCAAACTTATGAAAAAATCCATCAAGTAAAAATGCAACTCTACTCATATATCCGGTAGTTTCCAAAAATGCTATACCTAAAAACAGTATAATGATATTTGGCAAAAACATTACTACTGCCCCTACTCCGGCTATCGCACCATCTGCTATAAGTTCTCCTAAAACTCCATCACCAAAAATACTCTTTACCCACTCTCCAAGTTTGCTAAAAAACATATCTATATAATCCATAGGGATACTTCCAAACTCAAAAGTAAGCCAAAATAATCCCCACATCAAAAATAAAAAGATAGGAATACCAAAGTATTTGTTTATGAGGATATTATCTATCTTTTGAGTAAGAGTTAAACTTTTTTGCTCTTTATAAGTAGTAACTTCTAAAGCTACACCTCTAGCAAAAGCTATCCTCTCATCGTCAAATATCTCATCCAAATCTTTAGTGTTATAGTGTATATAGATATGATCCAAAGATTTTCTTATGATAGGCTCTAATTCTATCCAGATAGGTTCGTTGTGAAGTAATTGAAATATCTTTTTATCCTCTTGTAAAAGTCTTATAGCCATATGGCGAGGTGGTATCTTGCAAATATACTTTTTCTCTTTAAAAAGTCTTTCTATATGAGCTATCTCTTCCTCTATAACATCACTATAAACTATCTTCCCATCAGTCCAAGATTTGTTATAAACTTCAACTATAGCTTCTTTTAGTTCTTTTATCCCCTCTTCTTCTTTAGCACTCGTTTTTACAACAGGAACACCAAGTATTTTTGAGAGTTGCTTTTGGTCTATCTCTATGCCCTCTTTTCTTGCTTCATCTTGCATATTTAAAACAACTATCATTTTTTTTCCAAGTTCTAAAAGCTCTGCGGTTAAAAGAAGGTTTCTTTCTAAGTTCGTGCTATCTACGACATTTACTATCAAATCATACTTTTCATTTTCTAAAAAATTCTTTGTTACTTTTTCTTCTATAGTATAATTTGTTAGCGAGTAAGCTCCCGGAAGGTCTATGATATGTATCTGGTGATCTGTGCAACTTTTATCATCGCAGTATCTAAACTCTACCTCTGTTTTATCAACTGTTACACCACTAAAATTTCCTACCTTTAGCTTAGCATTACTGACAGCATTTATTAGCATAGACTTTCCAACATTTGGTTGTCCAGCTAAAACTGCAACTATCTCTTTCATAATTTCTCCCTTTTAAAAATTTAAAATGAAAACCATTTTCATTTAATAAGTAGAATCTTATTATTTTAATTCTTAAAATTTAATAAAATATGAAAATCGTTTTCAAAAATAACCAGCCAAATTTCACGAAATTTTAAACCAAACTTAAACATATCTTTATTCAAAAAGTTTTGATGTAAAAATATCATCATATTTGCAAATTCGTTTAAAATCCCCCATCAATTCTAAAAACTCTTACCGCATTGGATTACTATATATGGCTTTACCAAAAAACTATCTAAAAGTAACATTTTTACACATTAATAGAATATTTTATGGTTAAAAAAAGACAAATATTATAATTTTTAGATAAAATGATGGGATACTAAGTGATCAAGACTGTTTGGTTGGGTGTTTTGTGAGAATAACAAAAGATTATGTGTTAGACAAATTTTTATATTATAGTTCACTTTTAAAAAGAGATTCTTTTAAAAAAGATAATTTATATGAAAAAGAGTGGATTAGATTTAATGAAAATTTGGGTGGTTCTTTAGCCTCTTTTTATAGGTTTATACTTGAATTATATAAAGCTTTAGAAATAGGTTATGAACAATCTAGGTTTTATAGTTTTTATGCTGATCATATATTATCAAATCCAAGCAATCAAATATTTACTGAAACTCCGAGAAGTTCAGCTTTTGATTTGTTTCCTATAGATTCTAAAAGAATAGCATTTGATGCTGACAAGTTGTTAACTATTGCAAAAAAAAATAAAAAAAACTCCATAAATAATGATGAATTTAATGTATATTTTCAGAAATTATATATTGAGACATTTTGTTACTATGATTTTGTATTTAGTGTTAAAACACAAGAGGGAGTTTTTACAAACTTTAACTATGATAAAAAAGCATTTGAAATATATAAAAATATAATAGAACAACAGGTTTTAGACGGAAAGAAAGAGAACTTTAAAGAAAATATAAATAAATTAAAAGCATTAAACATTAAAATATTTTTAAAT
>CAZUPK010000047.1:0-14882 GCA_964622255.1 uncultured Campylobacterales bacterium | reverse complement strand
TTAAATTCAAAAAATAAAAATGTTATAAAAAAAAATCTTCTCTATGTTTATAACAATAATATTTCTAATGCAAAGATAAAAGAAATCCAAAAAGAGTGTTATAAAAAACTTTTTTTAAATATACTTAGCATCATAGAAAATGAGTATATTACAGATGAAGAGTTAGATAGTATTGTAACTTTTAAAAATAAAGAATATTTAAAAGAGATTCAAAAAAATCATAACTCATTTATATACATAACTGCTCACTTTGGAAACATAGATCTTCTAGGGCTTATTATAGGTAAAAAGATAGGTAAAATGGTTCAAGTTCAACAAAAACTTAACAATCCATATCTAACTGAACATATGAAACAAAAAAGAGAAACATATAACTTAGAAATAGTAGAAAAACAAGGGGCTATAAAAAAACTTTTTTTGGCACTTAAAAATGATAAACCAATCTCACTTATCATAGATCAAAATGTAAATAAAAAATATGCTTCAAAAATAACTTTTTTAAATAAAGAAACATATCAAACAAACTCTACTTCAAATCTATCTTTAAAACTTGGTATTCCTATACTGCCTATTTTTATAAGAAGTATCGATAAAGAAAAATATGAAGTTATCTTTAAAAAGCCTATATATCCAAAAGGAAAAACAGAAGAAGAGTTAAACCAACTTCAAGCCAATATTATAAGTGAGATGATATTTAAATATCCAAAAGAGTGGTTTTGGTGTCATAAGAGATTTAAAAACTCAAATCCCTCTCTTTACGAAGACTAGACTCTATCACACAAATAGCAACTGCATACTCCCCATCGTGGGTTATAGAAAGTGAAGTATCTGTTATAGCATACTTTTGGATAAGTTTTTTAGAGAGTAAAAAGTAGGGTTTTCCATTGCCATCTTTTTTAAGTTTTATATCAAAAAAGCTACACTCTTTACCAATCCCAATCCCAAGAGCTTTGCTTACAGCCTCTTTTGATGCCCAAAAACCGGCATAACTCTTAGGAGAGTTTCCAAGTGCTATCTCATCTTCACTCAAAAATTTCCTAAGAGCTTTATCACTAAACTTTTTTAGGAGGACATCTACCCTTTCTATTTTTACTATATCTATACCAACTATTTTTTATCCTTTTCAACATACATATTGCCTCACTGAACCACAAATTCAGTAAAGAAAATATTTTCTACTCTACCATCGGTAAATATTTTATTTAACTCAGCAACTATTTCATCTTTTAACTCTCTCTTACCTCTTATGGTACTTATTTCTTCATAAGATTTTGCTGATAAAACTCTTATAATAATATCTCTTATCATTGGTTTTTTCTTATCAACTTCTGCCTGAAACTCTTCAGAACTAAGTTCTAGATTTATAGCGGTTCTAAGATACCTACTTCCTCCATCGCTTGAAAGATTTACTATAAATTTATCCAAACTATACATAGGACCAATCTGTGTGAAGTCGTTGTCTCTTGCTATTTCATCATTTGTTTGTGTTTTTTTGTCAGCTAAAATTTCTGAAGTTTTTGCACTACTTACATCTTCTATAACTTCATCATCACTATTTAGCATTGTATATGTTACAACTCCACCGGCAATTAGTGTTAAAAATAAAATGGCTGATATTATTATCAGCAACTTGTTAGTTCCACCATCTTGTTGAGAAATTGCCTCAGCTTCCTGTTGTGCTACTTCAGCCATAATTTTCCTTTCTTTTGATATAATCTTCCTAAGTTCAGGATATATCTATTTCCTGCTCCTATAAGCTAAATCGGACAATTTTAAAAAGACTTTAACTTTTTTTACCAAAGTTTAGTTTTTGTATATTTTTATAAAAAAAAGAGGAAAAATGAGAGTTTTAGATAACTTTTTTGCACTATTTGGGAAACCGGTGTTTTTTATTTTAAACTTTTTTAATTCACTTGGTAGTTTTATACTATTTCAAATAAAACTTATTCCTCTTTTATTTAAACCACCTTTTAGAATAAAAGAGACATTTATCCAAATAGACACTATAGGTATAGGCTCGGTTGGAGTTATAGCACTAACTGGTATCTTTACTGGTATGGTTGAAGCAGTTCAACTCTATCAAGGCTTTCACGAATTTGGTGCCGAGAGTATGATGGGTTATACTATCTTTATATCTATATCTAAAGAGTTAGGACCTGTTTTTTCAGGACTTATGGTAACAAGTCGTGCGATTTCTGCTATGGCTGCAGAACTTGGGACTATGAGAGTAACTGAACAAATAGATGCTCTTGATGTTTTAGCTGTGGACTCTAAAAAGTATCTTATCATACCTAGAGTTATAGCAACTACTATATCTCTTCCTATACTTGTAGTATTTTTTGACTTTTTGGGAAATATTAGTGCTTATGGTATAGCAACTTATGCTTTAGGGGTAAATCCTACCGAATATACTCAAACTATAAATATGTATTTAGATTATAGTGAGATATTTTCGGGTATCTTAAAAGGAATAGTATTTGGTTTTGTCATAAGTAATATAGGAACTTATATAGGATATACAGCTAGTGGAGGTGCAAAGGGTGTTGGAGAAGCAACTACAAATGCCGTTGTGGCTTCAGCTATTATGATTTTTGTTCTTGATTATTTTTTATCGGCACTATTTTTAGTTTTAGATTGGTAGGAGTATTACTTATGAATAATGAGAAAGATATTTATGAAAAACTTAACCTTTTTTACCTAGGAAAAAGTATAGATGTTGATAGTGGTAACTTAACTGATGAACTTTTGCTCATTAAAAATAAAAATTTAACAACTCATACCGCTATCATCGGTATGACAGGAAGCGGTAAAACAGGACTAGGTATTGCTATCATAGAAGAAGCTATACTTGATGGCATACCCTCTATCATCATAGATCCAAAGGGAGATATGGGAAATCTTTTACTTACATTTCCAAAGTTTAGACCTGAAGATTTTGAGCCTTGGATAGATGAAAATGTAGCAAATCAAAAGGGCTTAACAAAAGAGGAGTTTGCAAAGAAAGAGGCAAAACTTTGGAAAAGCGGTATAGAGAGTTGGAGACAAGATAGCAATAGAGTAGCAAGAGTTAAAAATTCTCAAGAGATAACTATCTATACTCCAGGAAGTAGTAGTGGTGTCCCTATATCTATACTCAGTAGCTTTGAAGCTCCAAACCTTGAGGTTTTAAATGACATAGATACTTACTCATATCTTTTAAACTCTACAGTTTCATCCATACTTGCACTCTTAGGTGAGGATAAAGATCTTATAAACAAAAAAGAGGCAATACTTATCTCAAATATATTTAACTACTACTGGAAAAAGGGTGTAAGTTTAAGTTTAGAAAAGCTCATAGGGGCTATAATCACTCCTCCATTTAAAAAGATAGGAGTTATGGAGTTAAGAAGTTTCTATCCGCAAAATGAGAGAATGAAACTTGCTTTTTCACTAAACAATATTATAGCATCACCAACATTTTCAAGTTGGCTTGAAGGAGTAAAACTTGATATAAACAAACTTCTCTACACAAAAGATGCAAAACCAAAAACGGCAATACTAAATATCTCTCATCTTGATGATAACCAAAGAATGTTTTTTGTAACCCTATTTTTAAACAAATATGTAAGTTGGATGAGGATGCAAAGAGGTAGTAGCTCCTTAAAAACACTTCTTTATATGGATGAGATATTTGGCTATTTTCCAGCTACTAAAAATCCCCCTTCAAAAGCTCCAATGCTACTACTTTTAAAACAGGCAAGAGCTTTTGGTATAGGAGTGGTTCTTTCAACTCAAAATCCTATCGACTTAGACTACAAAGGGCTATCAAATATAGGAAATTGGTTTATAGGAAGACTTCAAACAAGGCAAGATATCGATAGAGTTATAGATGGACTTAGTAAAGCTAAAGGAGAACTTACAAAGAGTGAGATAGCAAATATGCTTTCAAACTTACAAAAGAGAACTTTTCTATTTAAGTCAGCTCACAGAGATGATATAGAGCTTTTTTCAACAAGATGGGTTTTAAGCTACCTAAAAGGACCTTTAAATAAAGATGATATAAAAGTGCTAATGAAAGATAAAAAGGAGAGTTTAAAAGAGAAAACTAAAGAGGCAAAAGAGTATAAAGCAAAAACAACTATACTAAATAAACCAAATATCTCTGAAGAGATAGATGAGTATTTTTATACAACTGATGTTACAAGTCAAAACAACTTTAAACCATATCTTTTGGCAAATGCAGTCATAAACTATCACAATGCAAAAAGAAATATAGATGAAAAATATGGCTACCACTACAAATACTTTTTAGATGAGGATTTAAGAGATATAAAGTGGGATGATTTTGAAAAAAACAATGATGACTTTGACCTTTATGAGTTAAATTATCCAAAAAATTCAAATTTTGCAGAACTTCCGGAGTTTTTTAAAAATCTAAAAAACTTAAAAAAGTTACAAAAAGAGTTTATTTCATATCTATATCATAAAGAAAAATTAACTCTTTACAAAGTTCCTAAACTGAAAATGGAGTCAAAGGTAGATGAGAGTTTGGAAGAGTTTAAGATAAGAGTTAAAGATAAGCTAAGAGAAAAAAGAGATATAGCAGAAGAGAAGTTAAGAGTAAAATATGAAAAAAGGATGGATGTTTTAAAGAAGCGACTTGAAAGAGCCATAGCAAAACTGAAAAAGGAAGAAGCTGATGTAAAAGAAAAAGCTACATCTACACTTTTAAGTTTTGGTATGACTATCTTAGATGCTTTTTTAGGAAGCAAAAAAGTCAAAAGAAGCACTATCAGTAAAGCTGGAGCAACTCTAAGAGGTGCCGGAGCTATATATGGTGAAAAAGGTGATGTGACAAGAGCAAAAGAGGCTGTGCAAAAGATTAAAGAGAATATGGAGAAGCTTCAAAATAGGCTTGAAGATGATATTTTAGAGCTTGAGGATAAGTTTGATATAGATTTAGTTAGGATAGAAGAGTTTTTTATAAAGTCTAAAAAAAGTGATATAACGAATGTAAAGTTAGCTCTACTTTGGGAGGATAGATAGTGCAAGATATAGCAAATGTAGTAAAGAGTTCACACAACTTTTTAGACAAAGTGGTAAAGTTTATAAATCACTTAGAGTACACAAAACTAATAAACCCATACCTTGAAAAGGTATCTTTAGATACCGGAAGGTTAGTTTTATTTTTTATAGTTTTGATGTTTACATATGTAGTAAAGATTATGGTGGATAAAAAACTTCTTCCCTTGATGGATAGAGGATTAAAATATGTAAGCGATAAGACTGATGCTTTAACGATAGAAGATGTAGAACCTCTAAAATCTCCTATATCAAACTTGATAAAACTATACGGCCTTCAACTTGCCATATCCATCTTAACATATAAAAGTGGTGATTTTGAGTTTATAGATATAGCTTTTTATCTTTTTTATCTTATAAACTTTGTTATACTTAGTTTTGTTTTTATAAATATATTTATAAACTTTTACTTTTTGGGTGTTAAAAAGAAAAAAAATATCCAAAAAAGAGAACTTTTAAATCTGATAGTTTCAGTTGTTAAAGTAATCATTATGATAGCTTCACTGCTTTTGTTTTTGAGACGACTTGGCATAGATATAACCGCCTTTGTAGCATCACTTGGTATTGGTGGTTTTGCTATCGCTATGGCAAGTAAGGATACGATAGCAAACTTTTTTGGTTCACTTAAAATCATATTTGACAACTCATTTTCTCAAGGGGATTGGATAGCTGTTGGAGATGTTGAGGGAACAGTAGTTGAGCTTGGATTTATTAGCACAAAGATAAGAACTTTTGACAATGCTCTTATATCTTTGCCAAACTCAAACCTTGCAAATATAGCAGTAAAAAACTATTCAAAAAGGGCAGTTGGAAGACGGATAAAAATGAAAATAGGAGTAACCTATGGTGCAAAACAAAAGGATTTGCAAAAAGCCATAAAAGATATAAGGACTATGCTTATAAATCATCCCAAAATAGCAACAAATGAAAAGGTAAAGATAAGAAAGAAGAAAAATATCTTGGTAAATGTAAATGACAAAGTGGGTATAAAAACAACACTCTTAGTTTACTTAGATGAGTTGGCTAACTCAAGCATCAATATACTTATATATGCCTTTACAACAACTATTCAGTGGCAAGAGTGGCTTGAAGTGAAAGAGGATATACTCTTTAAAATTATGAAAATTATAGAGGATAACAATATGGAGTTTGCATTTCCTTCTCAATCAATCTATGTAGAAAAATTACCGAACAAGGACTAATCCTGAATATACCCATACCGATAAAAACAAAAAAACAACAACAGCAAGTTAGGACACACTTCAAAAGCATAATAAAGTGAAAATGTAAATCTAAGTTTTGCTACTAAGCCATATTCTTGGCTTAAAGTTTAAAATATGACTTAGTATTTATATCAAAGATATCAACCTATACTATAGGTATCACGGAAACTTTTTTTCTTTTTTTGTTTTTTACAGAGAATCTAACATGTCCATCTACTAGTGCATAGATAGTATGATCTTTTCCAAGACCTACATTTTCTCCAGTATGAACTTTAGTTCCCCTTTGCCTGATGATAATGTTTCCAGCTCTAACAAACTCTCCACCAAACTTTTTAACTCCTAGTCTTCTACCAGCCGAGTCTCTGTTATTTTGAGTGCTACCCTGACCTTTCTTGTGTGCCATATCACTTCCTTAAAAACAAATTTTTGTGCCGTATTGTATCTTCTTTTACTTAAAAAACAATGAAAAAAACTATTTCTCTTCTATCTCTACATCCTCAACATCATCAGTTGATTTATTTTCAAGCTCTTTTGTTTCAAGACTAAACATATCTTTATATTGACCTATTGAACCCTCAACTAAACCACCTTCATTTCTAATATTTTTGACAAACATATTTCCTTTTATCTTTCCACTTGGTTTAGTAGTTAAAAGTTCACATGCCAAATCTCCTACACATACACCTTTTACTACTATTTCACCAGCTTGAACTTTATTTTCTACACTTCCTTGAGTATCAACTAAAACATTTTTTGCTATTATTTCTCCATTGTATTTTCCATCTACTATAACAATGTTTGATACAAGTTTATAAGAAACTTCTGCATTTTGGAGTACTTCTATAGATTCACACTCTATAAAGCCATCTATCCTTCCACTACATATAACTTTTTGAGCTTTTATATTTCCATTTACAATACCATTTTTTCCAACGACAACTACATTATTTACTAAAACATTACCATTAACTTCACCATCAACATGTAAAATATCATTGCTTTCTAAATCACCTCTGACAACAGTTCCTTGAGTTATGATAGTTGCACCGCTTACATTATCACTACTCACTATCGCTTTTTTTCCACCAAAAAATCCCATCTATTCTCCTCCTTTTTTAATTTTTTCTAATTTTTTTTTATTTTTGATCAACTCTATCTCTTCCCTTACCTTTTGAATCATACTATCCCATTTTACTATTTTATTCTTTTTTATTACTTCTTTATATGTTTTAAAACTCCATTCTTTTATAAATGGCTCAGGGTCTAACCACTTGCTAAGATATCTTATTTCATAGTGAAGATGTGGTCCTGTGCTTCGTCCTGTATTTCCACAAAGAGCTATCAACTCTCCTTTCTTTATATAGTCACCAGTTTTTACACCTATTCGATGAAGATGCCCATAAGCAGTTTCAAATCCCATACCATGTCTTATAAGCAAAAAGTTACCATAAAATTTTCTTTTTCCAGCATATACAACTACTCCATCAGCAGGAGCATAGATTGGTGTTCCTATATCAGCTGTCAAATCGTCCGCAGAGTGAAGCTGTTTTCTTTTTGTAATAGGATGTATCCTAAAACCGAATTTTGTAGAAATTCTTTTATAGTTTAATGGTTTTCCATTTGGTATAAGTCTTGTTAAAAACATATACTCAGAGATGGTTAAATCTTTATCACTTTTTACTACGATATTTTTAGTTTCATTGTTTTCACTTTTATCTTCATCTTCACTTTTATCTTCACTTATGTTTTTTTTTCCTATAACAGTGCTATTTTCATCTGCTCTTATACCTATCAACTCTTTTGCCTGTTTAAGTTGCTCATCCATAGATTGCAAAGTTTCTTGTGATTTTATAATCTCTTTTATAAGCACCTCTTTTTGTTGAGATAACTCTTTTTTGTCATTTTCTAACATTTTGACATGGTTTGAAAGATAGTTTACAACCAAAACACCAATAATAAACAAAATAACTACTACAAGAATAATCCAACTCACAACAACCTTGATAAATTGACTAAGTGTATATTGCTTACTACCATTTATATCGCTAATAGTAATAATAAATTTATCTTTCACTTAACTATCTCCTTTTTACTAGAACAAAACTTTGCCTATCAGCAAAATTTATCATAACCATCTCCTCTCCTTGTTGAAATAAAGTTCAAATAACAGCTAAAAACTAAAATATTTACCCCAAATCCGACATAAAAAAATCAACTAACCAACTAAAATACGATATAATACAGCAACCAAAACCAAAAAATTGCACTTAACACCTTCATACCAAGTGCGATTTTTTACCCAAAAGCCTATTGTAATACAAACTATATCATAATTTGATTTAATCACTTTATAAGCATAGGAGAGCTTACTAACATAAAGATTTAAACTCCTTATGCTAAAATCCACAAAAAGTTTAGAGGTATTTTTTGCAAGCTAAGGTTTATGAGTATTTAAAAAACCACACTCATCCGGATATTTTTATCACTCTTGATGACAAACACTCACAAAGCATCTCACAAGTTACAAAGTTTTTGGGATATAAAACTTTCACTCTACCTGACTTTAGAGCTAGTTTTGGTGATGACTTACGAAGTTTTAAAGATGAACTTACCGAACTTTTAAATGTTTTAAGAGAGTATTATAACAACAACTCTCCCAAAAAGGTGCTTGTCTCACCTTTCCACACTCTTTTACATCCTCTACCGTCAAACAGATTATTTAAACAAAAAAGTATAGAGTTTGCAGATGTTTTAAAAATAGATGAGTTAAAGGAAACTCTTTATAATTGGGGATATGAGTTTGTAGAACTTGTTACGGTAAAAGGAGAAGTATCTTTTCGTGGAGATATTATAGATATCTTTCCTACAAGTTATGATAAACCTTTTAGGATAACTCTTTTTGATGATGAGATAGATAGTATCAAAAAGTTTGACATAATAACTCAAAAAACTTTCAAAGAGGATATCGAAAGTTTTACTCTACCTCCTGCCCTTTTTTCATTGACTACAAAAAAGTATCAGGAGTTGGATAAAAAAGCTTCTATGCTTGATAGTGATAGTTTTGAAAAAGATATAAAATCTTTAGGATTTTGGGTCTTGGATGAAACTATAGACTTTTTAAAAACTAAAAAGGCAATGATTTGTGAAAATCTTTTAAACGAGTTAGACTTTATAGATGAAAAAAAAAGGGAGCTTTTATTAAATCTTCCTCTTTTACCTGATGCAAAAAGATATAAGGACTTAATAGTCCCAGATATAAAAAGCTTTTTAGAGTATCACAAAAACAAAGATATAAAACTCATAGCAAGAAATGAAGCTTTGATAAAACAAGCAAATCTTGATAGCTCCATAAAATACAAACTTATAGAAGATGATCTTATCTTAAATCTTTTAGGAGAGGACGAAATTGTCATCTCACTAAACAAAGAGATAAAGAAAGAGAGAAAAAAACGACCTACCATACTTTTAGATGAGCTAAAAGTAGGCGACTATGTAGTTCATAAAACTCACGGTATAGGCATCTTCAAAGGATTAAAAAACACTAAAGTTTTAAGAAGTATTAAAGACTTTGTAGAGATAGCCTACCAAGGAGGTGATAGACTCTTAATTCCTGTTGAAAACTTAGAAGTTATAGACAGATACATAGCAGATAGTTCTACTCCTGCAGTTGTTGATAAACTAGGAAAGGGAAGCTTTGTAAAACTAAAAGAAAAAACTAGAAAAAAACTCTTTGAAATAGCAAAAGAGATTATTCAAATAGCAGCAAAAAGAGAACTTATAAAAGCTCCCATTATATCTTCTAATCATTATGAGATAAAACTCTTTCAAAATGATGCTGGATTTGTCTATACAAAAGATCAAAAAAAAACTATAAAAGAGATATTTGAAGATCTTAAAAGTGGAAAAACTATGGATAGACTTCTAAGTGGAGATGTTGGCTTTGGAAAAACAGAAGTAGCAATGAATGCTCTCTTTGCAACTGTAAAAAGCGGTTATCAAGGAGCTTTCATAGTTCCAACCACTTTGCTTTCGACTCAGCACTTTAAAAGCTTAAGAGATAGACTGACCCCTTATGGTGTTAAAGTAGCTAAGTTAGATAGATTTACAACAGTAAAAGAGAAAAGAGAGATACTAACCTCACTAAAAGATGGCTCACTAGATATTTGTATAGGAACACATGCACTCTTATCGGTTGAATTTAAAAACTTAGCACTTGTTGTTTTAGATGAAGAGCATAAGTTTGGAGTAAAGCAAAAAGAAAAACTTAAAGAGTTTAAAGAGGGACTTCACATCCTTTCTATGAGTGCAACACCTATCCCAAGAAGTCTAAATATGGCGCTAAGTTCTATAAAACAATACTCTCAACTTTTAACACCTCCTAGTGAAAGAGAGGATGTAAAAACTTTTGTAAAAGAGTATGACAAAAAACTTATAAAAGAGATTATATTAAGAGAGATTAGACGAGGTGGACAACTTTTTTATATACATAACAATATAGCTAGTATAGATGATAAAAAAAGAGAACTTTTCAAAATAGTTCCAAACTTAAAAGTTTTGGTTTTACACTCAAAAATTCCTCCTGCAACTACTGAAAAAGAGATGGTTAAGTTTGAAGAAAAAGAGTATGATTTGCTTCTTTCAACCTCCATAGTAGAATCAGGTATCCACATACCAAATGCAAATACTATCATCATAGAAAATGCGGATAGATTTGGTATGGCTGATCTTCATCAACTAAGAGGCAGAGTGGGAAGAAGCTCAAGAGAGGGTTATTGCTATATGATAGTAAAGAATAAAGATAGCATAACCGACGATGCTAAAAAGAGACTCTTGGCACTTGAAAGTAACTCATATGTTGGAAGTGGTGCAATTTTAGCTCATCACGACTTGGAGATAAGAGGTGGAGGAAATCTCATAGGAGAGGCTCAAAGCGGACACATCAAAGGTATTGGTTATAACCTCTACTTAAAGATGCTTGAAGATACAATAAATACTCTTTTAAACAAGGTAGAAGAAAAAGAGAAAGTTTCAGTAGAGGTAAAACTTGCCATAAGTGCCTTTATAAACTCCCAAACGGTAAACGAAGATAGGATAAGACTTGAACTTTATCGTCGTCTATCTCTTTGTCAAACTACAAAAGAGATTTATGAGATAGAGGAAGAGATGATAGATAGATTTGGTAAACTAGATGAGTTTACAAAACAATTTTTAGAACTTTTAGTTATAAAAATCTTAGCAAAAGAGAAAAATATCTGTCAAATTATGAGTTATGAGCAAAATATTACCTTTACATACAGTGGTGGCAAGAAAGAATATATTAAATCTCCAAGCAAGGATGACGACGATATCATAGCTACAACCTTAAAATATTTAAGAAATTAAAGTTGTTTCATTTCCTGCCGATATATAGAAAAATTTATTAAAAAGGATTTTTCTATATGTTAAAAGTGGTGATATCTATATTTTTAGTCTTTGGTTTTATCAATGCTAATGCTGATGAAAACATAAAAAAACAAAAGTTACAAATCATACAACAGCTAAATAGCTCTTTATACAGTAACAATAGTAAAAAAATATATTCACTATACAAAAAACTTGCAAGCATATATGCTAAAAATGGTGAATATTATAGAGCTCTTGAGTATTATAAACTAAGTCTTAAGATATATAAAATCTTAAAAACTCCCCAAAACAAGGAAAAACTAAATATTTATGAAAATATCGCTTTTTGTTATAAAAAGATTGGAGATAATTTCAAAACTTTTAAATATATATATAAAGCAATAAAACTAGCAAGTATAACCTATGGTCAAAGTTCTAAAATAACTAAAAACTTAAATACTCAAATAAAAGAGATACACTCAAGATTGATAGCCAACTCTATCTATTGATATTTTTGCATATTTGCTAGATGGGTGAGAAGCCTTCTTTTATAAATTTGTATTGGTCGGTAAATTTTATACTAATAAAGTAAAGCCAACTGTTTTTTCTCATAACATTGAAACCCCACTGGTAAGCGTCCTGAGCTTATGGGTAAAATTGAGAGCATTGTGTGTATGTGCATTAGTAGCCCTGACCTTGTTAATAACTAAATCCATCCACCTATTGCACTATTGCAGGGGAAAGAATCCCCTTGCTTTAGCTATGGGGAGTATGTCAATATATCGAGGCACTCTCCTAGTGTTTTATGTTATTATACAGTTAGTTTAAACCACTATATGATAAACTTCACCTAAAAGTTAAGTGGGAGAGTTTAGGTGAAGTTTGTATCTATTATCATCGGAAGTAAGAGTGACTATGAAGTAATGAGTGAGTGTTCTAAAACACTTGAAAAGTTTGGTGTTTTATATGAGTTTGTTATCTCTTCAGCTCACAGAAGTCCAGAAAGAACAAAAGAGTATATAAAAACAGCTGAAGAAAAGGGTGCAAAAGTCTTTATCGCAGGTGCAGGTATGGCAGCTCACTTAGCGGGGGCAGTTGCTGCAACTATTACAAAACCGGTTATAGGTGTGCCTATGAAAGGTGGTGTTATGGATGGTATGGATGCTATGCTAAGCACAGTTCAGATGCCAGCAGGTATGCCTGTAGCAACAGTTGCTATGGGAAAAACCGGAGCTACAAATGCTGCATATCTTGCTATGCAAATCTTAGCTTTAGAGGATAAAGACTTAGAAGCGAAACTTCTTGAAGATAGGGTCTTAAAAGCAAAAAAAGTTGAAAGTGATTCTAAAGATATAGAGGTTTTACTATAAGCTATGGCAATAAAAGAAAAAAACGATGTAACAAAAACTTGTAAGGACTTTTTGGAGTCATTTTTAAAGCTTCATAGAGAGCTTGTAAAAACAAAAGATGACATCATAGGCTCTTTACAAGAGGAAAATATCTCCCTAAAAGAAGCTCTTATATCGGCTCAAGAAGCTTATATGGAGGATAGAGAAGTTATGAAGGTTCTCCAAAATCAGATAAAACTACTTCAAAATGAGCTTGATTTTGTAAAAAAAAAGTATCAAATGATGTGGAATCAAGCGATAGAGAAATATTCTTCTGAAAGTAAGAAGATGTAAAAGTGGGTAAGATAAATAATGAAAATAGTGGTATTTATGGTTTTGTTGAATATCTGAAAATATATGAGATAAAAATTTTAAGTCAATATATTGATGAAGATGTTTTTAATTTTGAATTATTGACATATTTCCCATAGCTAAAGCAAGGGGATTCTTTCCCCCTACAATGTGCAATAGGTGGATGGATTTAGTTATCAACAAGGTCAGGGTTACTAATGTAGCTCTTACAACTTCTCCTACTAGAGTTGATACCTCAACTCTATAAAATAATCATAACATATTTTGAAGTATAATACAAGTATCAAATTTTATATTGCCTTATATCCCTACGGCTAAAGCCGAGGGCTTTACGGCAAGGTTTTGTAAAAGTATTTTTAGGTAGTATCAAATCTACTATTTTAAAATCATAATTTTTAAGGAGTCTTTATGAGTGAAACAAAAAAATCTCAAAAAAAAGTTGTTTTGTTTACAACCCCAACTTGTCACTGGTGCAATGTTGCCAAAAGTCACTTTAGAAAACATAATATAAGATTTAAACAGATAGATATAACAAAAGATCAAAAAGCTGCACAAGACTGCTTAAGACATGGTTGTAAAGGAGTTCCTGTAGTTTTAATAGGAAGTAGATGGATATGCGGTTTTGACCAAAGTAAAATAGATAAAGAGTTAGGATTAAAATGAACAAAGCATTAAATTTTTCACAGATATTACTAAAACTACAAACTTTTTGGGCTAAACAAGGATGCAACATAGTTCAACCTTATGATTTGCCTTCTGGTGCAGGAACTTTTCACAATGCTACATTTTTGAAAACACTAGATCCAAAACCTTGGAGTGTAGCTTATGTTGCACCAAGTCGCCGTCCAACTGATGGTAGATATGGAGAAAATCCAAATCGTCTGGGAGCTTACTATCAGTTTCAAGTTATCATACAACCATCTCCTGACAATATTCAAGAGTTATACTTAAAATCTTTAGAAGCTTTAGGGTTGGATCTATCAAATCGTGATATAAGATTTGTCGAAGATAACTGGGAAAGCCCTACTCTTGGAGCTTGGGGACTTGGTTGGGAGGTTTGGCTTGATGGTATGGAAGTTACTCAGTTTACATACTTTCAACAAGTTGGTGGATTCGCTTGTGAGCCGGTTGCAGTTGAGATAACTTATGGAACTGAAAGACTTGCTATGTATCTTCAAAATGTTGGCAATGTCTATGATATAGTTTGGAATGAAAATGAACTTGGAGTTACAACTTATGGAGATGTTCATAAACAAAGCGAGTATGAGTTTAGTAAGTATAACTTTGAGATAGCTAATATCGATATGCTTTTTAAACACTTTGATGAGTATGCAAATGAGTGTAAAAAAGCTCTTGAAGCAAAGCTTCCACTACCTGCTTATGATTATTGTCTTTTAGCATCACATACTTTCAATCTCCTTGATGCTAGAAAGGCAGTATCAGTTACAAACAGACAAAACTACATCCTAAAGGTAAGAGAACTTGCAAAAGGGTGTGCCAAAACTTACAAAGAGGT
>CAZUPK010000046.1:0-11715 GCA_964622255.1 uncultured Campylobacterales bacterium | reverse complement strand
ATAGATGTAGATAGTGTTAAAAACAACATTTCTTTATTTGATAGAGCAAACTTAATAGTTATTACTAAAAAAATATATGAAAAATATGATTTTTCATATATTAAAGATACAAATAAAAAACTTCTTATACTTGAACCTACTAAAGAGTATATAAACAACTCTGATAGTTATGGAAAAAATATATATAAATCAATAGAGCCTATAGGTTTTTTCAAAACTGTCAAAATTTTAACAGATATTTATCCACCTAAAGTATCTATGCTAGGATATAAAGATAAGAAAGAAAAAGAGAGTAAAAAAAGTTATAAAGCATTGGTGGCCGAAGACAATGATATAAATATGCAACTTATAGAAAATATCTTAAAACAGTATAGTAATATTACCATTCAAAAGGCTATAAACGGACAAATAGCACTTGATAAATTTATGAATGAAAAATTTGATTTTATCCTTATGGATATAGCTATGCCAACTCTTGATGGTATAAGTGCAACCAAAAAGATTATAGAGTATGAAGAGATAAATTTTTTATCTCATACACCTATCATAGCACTAACCGCAAATGCATTAAAAGGCGATAAGGAGAAATTTTTAAGTGCAGGTATGGATGAATATATAACAAAACCTATCAAAGAAGAGCTATTATTAGATAAATTAAATAAATTTGGTATTGTATTAAATAAAAAGACAGATACTTCAACTACAACATTTTTATTGGAAGATACCCATTTTGAAAATGCAAAAGAAACTCTCACCAACTTAGAGCAAAAAGATATCTTAATCTACAAAAAATCTGAGGTAGAAACAAAAATCTTCGAAAAAGTATTATCATCTATATACAAAGATATAGATATAGCTAAAAATACGGATGAATTCTTGGAACTTATCGAAAACAATAACTATAAAGCTATACTATTAGATAAAGAGTTACAAAAATTGGATATAGAAAAGCTTACAGAACTGAAAAAAAGGTATAGAAATAGTGCATTTATACTATTTAGAAATTTTGAAACAAAAATAAGCAATAGGCTAAGAGCTATATTTGATGAAACTATAATAAACAGTGCAGATAAAGGATATCTAAAAACAGTCCTTGACAATTATATAAAATAAGATAAGAGAGGCTTTTACCCCCCCTACTTATCTAAAATCTAGCACCTAAATTGAACTCCCATTTTGTGGTATTATCTCCAAACTTATCATCTAATGGATTTGCATAATATATTTCAAAAGGAACACCTAGCGGAGATTTTGGCCACTCTAAACCTATACCAATAGAACTTCTATGTATTTTACTAAAACTTTCATTTCCTGTGGTTCCATAGTCATAAAATGTTTTTAATCTAAGTCCCATAGAATTTACAAGAGGAATACTCGCTTCCACGGTTCCCGCAGCCATATATTTTGCACCTATTAAAGAATTACCACTATCCTTTGGAGAAAGAGTTCCTGATTTAAATCCCCTTACAGTGCCATATCCACCAAGATACAATTTTTCATTTAAAGGAAGATTTCCTCTATCTTTTATTTTACTTATTTTAACTTTAGCCCTAAGTATAAGATCATAATCTATCTCATCTTCTAGACCTTTATACACCTTTCCAGTAAAAGAATATCTAGTAAACTTAATATCTCCGCCAACACCTGCATACTCAGTTGAAAAGTTTAAATGCATACCGCGACGAGGAAGATAAAAATCATCTGTATCATCATAACTAATAGCAGGAACTAAAGAACTCTTTAGCTGTTTGTCCTCTTGATAGTATGGACTATTTTTTAAACTATCAGAAACATTTGTTAGTTCAGTATTTTCATATATATAACCTAAAGATACATGTATATTTCTACCAATTCTTTTTCCAAGAGTTAAATTAGCTCCTAATGTATCCTCATCATAATCATAGTAATCAAATTTTCTTCTAAATATACTTCCACCCAAACTATATTCACTATCATACATTCTAGGATTATAAAATCTTAAGCTACCACTAACTGTTTTTTCGGAATAATCTACATTGGTTCCTACTTCTATACCTGTTCCTAAAAAGTTTTTATCACTTATACCAAAGTTTACTCCCAGTCCATCATAGCTTCCATATGAAAGTCCACCCATAATACTACCTGTGCTAGTCTCTTTAACATTTACAACCAAGTCCATAGCATCAGAGCTTACCTGTTTAGGGACTATCGTTACATCACTAAAAAAACCGGTTCTTCTTAAAGCATCAATAGAATCTTTCATATCTTTTTTAGTAAAAGGCTCACCCTCACTTAAGTAAAGTTCTCTTCTTATAACCCTATCCATAGTTCTTGAGTTTCCAGATATGACTATATTTCTAACATATATTTTTTTATTTGGTTTAACCATATATGTAACATTTGCAATCATATTCTGCCTATCTTGTTTTACATCTGGTATAACTTGAGAAAATGCATATCCCTTATCCGACATATAATCTTGAATATAAATAACATCCTTTTTTAATTTTTCAACATTAAAGATTTTACCTGTTTTCAATTTTAAATTATTTTTTAAAGCTTTCTCAGCTTCTGGATTTCCTCTTTCTATATATACACCTACTTTCCCAACCGTATATTGCTTTCCTTCATCTATCTTATATGTTATAGTTGCTGTATAATCTGAAAAATTTGCTCTTAAAATAGGTTCTGATACCTTTACATCAAGATAACCTCTTTGCAGATAAAATTTTCTTATTCTTTCTCTATCTGTTTTTAACTGATTTGCTCTTAATTTTCCATCATCTCTTCCCAAAAGCCAACCAAAACTCTGCTCCTCTTTATTTACAAGAACCTCTTTTATATCATCATAACCAAACTTTTTAGTACCTATTAAATTTACCCTTTTTATAATGATATTTTCACCTTTTCTTACCTTGATATTTGTTTCTAAAGCATAATTATTTAAATTTTTATTATCTATATCAATAACACTATCATAGTATCCTTGTGCCTCTAAAGATTTTTCCAAACCTTTTTTAAGTTTGTGCATTCTAGTATCATCATAGCTTTCACCTTTTTTCAAACCTGCACTTTTTAAAACTTCTTTGTTTCCCTCTTCTCCTAAACCCTCCATTTTTACTTTTGCAATAACAGGTTTCTCTTTTACATGATAGGTTAAAACTCCATCATTTTCTTCTACCCAAATATCATCAAAATATTTTTGAGCATAAAGTTTTTTTATACTTTGATCAATCTCTTTATTATCAACATTCATTCCCGGTTCTATGCCAATAATCTCTTGTGCTATTTGTGGAGATATGTGAACCAATCCTTTAAATTCAACACCAGTTATAACTTGTGCTGCCAAAAAAGAAGTAGAAGCTACAAGTAAAAAACCACCTGCTGAAATATTTTTATGTTGCTTTGCCATAGGAAACACCTTTAAGTTATTAAATGTAATGTAATTATAGATAGTATAATAGTTTTAATTAAAACTTAATAAAAGTTAAAATAAAATAACTTAAAAAATTAGGATTGATTGATATGAAACTATCTGTCGTTGGGCTTGGTTTGATGGGCGGTTCTTTTGCATTAAGTATAAAAAAAATCTATCCGTCTTGGCAAATTGTGGGATATGATTTAAGTAGAGTTCATCAGAAAGAAGCTTTAGAGTTGAACATTATAGATAAGATTGCTGATAATTTTGATGAGATAAAAAAGAGTGATATTATTGTATTGGCTACTCCGGTAGAGGCCATTATAAAAACCTTAAATCTTTTGAAAGATATTTCGAAAAATACAACTATTATAGATTTAGGAAGCACAAAGGAAAAGATTGTAAAAAAAACACCTAATGAAATAAGAAAAAATCTTGTAGCAGCTCATCCAATGGCAGGAACTGAAAACACTGGTCCAAAAGCTGCATTTGATTCACTTTATCAAGATAAAGTAGTGGTTTTTTGTGATTTTGAAGATAGTGGTAAATTACAACAGAAAATTTCTAAAGATATTTTTATAAAGCTTGGTATGAGGATAGTTTTTATGAAGGCAGACGAACATGATTTTCATGCTGCTTATATTTCCCATCTACCTCATGCTATAAGTTTTGCTTTGGCAAACTCGGTTTTAAAACAAGAGGATCCAAAAAGTATTTTAGCACTTGCAGGTGGTGGTTTTAAAGATATGAGTCGTATAGCAAAAAGTTCTCCTATAATGTGGAGTGATATTTTCAAACAAAATCAAAAAAATCTTCTTATAACTTTAGACAGCTTTCAAAAAGAGTTAGATTTGATAAAAAAATTTACAAAAGAAGAAAGATGGGAAGAGTTGAAGAAGTGGATGGGTAAGGCAAACTCACTTCACAATATTATCTAAAAATTTATCTACTTTCTCACTCGCAATTGGTTTTGAAAAATAGTATCCTTGTATTTTAGAAACTCCTTGCTTTTTCAAAAACTCCAACTGCTCTTTGGTTTCAACTCCTTCTGCAACTATATCAAGTCCAAGACCTTGAGCTAAAGATATTATTACCATAGTTATTTTTCTATCATCTTTATTGTTTACAACATCATTTATAAAAGATTTATCAATCTTTAGTTTTGATATAGGAAGCGATTTAAGTCTTGACAAAGATGAATATCCTGTTCCAAAATCATCTATAGCTATACCTATACCAATTTTTTTTAAATTACTTAAAGTTTGCTCTACTTTTTTAATATTTTCCATCAAAAATCCCTCAGTTACTTCTAGCTCCAAATGACTAGGATTTATACCACTTTGTTTAACAACCTCTTTTGTTGTTTGTTCTAAATGATTTTGAGTTAATTGTTTACTGGAAATATTTACAGCTATTTTAATATCATATCCTCTATTTTCAATCTTTTTTATCTGTTGACAAGCCTCCTTGAGTATCCACCTTCCTATTTTCACCATAAAACCACCCTCTTCTGCCAAAGAGATAAAATTATCCGGAGATATCAATCCATATTTGGGATGTTCCCATCTAACAAGTGCTTCAAAAAGTGCTATTTGATTTTGATTTACATCCACAATGGGTTGGTAGTAAAGCTTGAGTTGATTATTTAAAACTGCATTTCTAAGATCATTTGTAAGCTCCATCTTCTCTCTTGCTTCTTCGTCCATCTCAATTGTAAAATATCTATATGCATTTTTTCCACTTTCTTTAGCTCTATACATAGCCATATCAGCAAATTTTATCAAAGTATCAATATCATTTGCATCGTCTGGATATATGGCTATACCGATAGATGAACCTATATATCCCATCTCATCTTTTAATCTTATGGGTTTACTAAGTTCATCTATAATCTTTTGTGCAACTATTGATGGAAAAGTATTATCTTCTATAGGATCAAGAATAACTGTAAACTCATCTCCACCAAGTCTTGATACTACATCCTCTATTCTTAAGATATCTTTCAATTTTTTTGAAACTTCTTTTAAAAGTATATCTCCATAATCGTGTCCTAAAGTATCATTTATAGTCTTAAAATTATCAAGATCTATAAACATCAAAGCTACCTTTTTATCTTTTCTTTTTGCTTTTGAAAGTGAATTATTTAAACTATCGTAAAATAAAGCACGATTTGGGAGATTTGTTAAAAGATCATAGTGTGCCAATTTGTTTAGCTTTTTTTCTGTTAATTTTTGAGCTGTAATATCTGTTAATATTGTGCCTATGTATTTTTTATTATCTCTGTGAAGTAAAAACTGATTTACATAAAAATATTTTTCATTATCAAATCTATCTTTTAAAAGTATCTCACTATTTACTATATTTTTTTCTATAATCTGCTCTGTTAATGAAACTAAATCTTTATATTGTTTTGTATGAAATAACTCCTTTAGACTGCTACCTATTAGTGTTTTTTTGCCAAAAAAATTGTTTATGTATCTATTTGAAAATATTATTTTTTCACCTAGATCTCTTATATAAACTCCAGCCGGTAGATTTTCCATAAAAAGTTCAAACTGCTCTTGTGAATCTTTAAGTGCGAGTTGAGCTTTTTTTATTTTACTTATATCACTTAAAAAACCAACAACTCTCTTTAACTCTCCATCCTCATAAACAGCTTTACCACGGGCAAGATACCACCTTATAACTCCATCATAATTTACTCTATACTCATAGTTGAACTTCGGATTTTTCCCATTTATATGATCCTCTAAAGCTTTTATAAAACCAGATCTATCCTCTTTTAAAATAATATTTACCCAAGATTTTAAACTATTGTTCATATTATCTGCTTTATCAGCAAGTATCTCTTTAAACTTTAAAGAGGTATAAAGTTCATTTTTTTGAACATCCCAATCCCAAAGTCCTTCATTTGAACCTTTTGTAGCAAGTTCATATCTTTCTTTTAAAACATTTATAACATCTTTGGCTTTTTTTTGCTCTGTTATATCAACCAAAAGCCCTAGTTTATCATCACTATCTTCTGTCATAGATGAGATATAGGCTATAGCACTTATCTTCTTACCTATATCATTTTCAACTTCTATTTCAAATTTATTTTCACTATTTATATTTAAAGAGTTTAAATAATCCAAAACCTTTTTTCTACTACTACCAAAAAAATTATCAAATGCTCTATTTGTTATAAATTTATTTACATTTGAAAACTTATAAAACATCGGTATAGAAAGGCTCTCTATAAGATTTTCAACAACACTACCATCTTTTTTGGATCTTAGCATTCAAATTCACCTATACTCTCATACTTTTTTTACTTTTAATATCGACAAAATAAAATATTTTTTAAATTATTTTTTTAACTATTTCCATATCACAAACTACAAGCTATTTTTTATATACTAAAGAAAAAATTTAAGGAATATCTTTGAGTAAAATACCTCCTTACACACATCTTCATCTCCATACCGAATACTCCCTACTCGATGGAGCAAACAAGATAAAAGATCTCGCAAAAAGGGTTAAAAAACTCGGTATGAATTCAGTAGCTATAACTGATCACGGAAATATGTTCGGAGCTATCGACTTTTATACTACAATGAGAAAAGAGGGGATAAAACCTATCATAGGTATAGAAGCATATATCCACAACTCCAACAAACTTGATGATAAAACAAACAAACAGAGATTTCATCTGTGTCTTTATGCCAAAAATGAAACAGGTTATAAAAACCTTATGTATCTAAGCTCTATGAGCTATTTAGAGGGATTTTACTACTATCCAAGAATAAATAAAAAACTACTAAAAGAAAGGAGCGAAGGACTTATTTGTTCTACAGCATGTTTGCAAGGAGAGATAAATTGGCACTTAAACTTAAATAACGAAAAAAATGTCAAAAATGGTGCAAAAGGATATAAAAAGGCAAAAGAGGTAGCTTTAGAATATAAAGAGATTTTTGGAGATGATTTTTACTTAGAACTTATGCGACACGGTATAGAGGATCAAAGATACATAGATGAGCAAGTTATAAAACTCTCCCTTGAAACCGGCATAAAAATCATAGCAACAAATGATACACACTATCCCACAAAAGAGTATGCTGATGCTCACGAAGCCTTTATGTGTATAGCTATGAATAAAGAGTTTGATGATCCAAAAAGACTAAGACACTCTGTTCACGAGTTTTTCGTAAAAAGTCCTGAACAGATGTATGAACTTTTTGCCGATATACCGGAGGCGCTTTATAACACTCAAGAGATAGTTGATAAGTGTAACTTAGAGATAAAGCTTGGTAACCCTACCCCTCCAAACTTTAAATTTGTTAAAGAGTATGCAAAAATAGATGGAGTTGCTGAACTTGACAATGATGCCGACTACTTTGTTTACAAGTGTAAACAAGGACTTAAAAAGAGACTAAAATTAATTCCCAAAGAAAAACATCAAGAGTATTGGGATAGATTAGAGTATGAGATGAATATCATCAACTCTATGAAGTTTCCAGGATATATGCTTATAGTTTGGGATTTTATTAACTACTCTAAAAGACAAGGGATTCCGGTTGGTCCGGGGAGAGGATCAGCTGCTGGAAGTTTAGTTGCCTATGCCTTAGAAATAACAAATCTAGATCCACTAAAATATAGTCTTCTTTTTGAGAGGTTTTTAAATCCAGAAAGGGTAAGTATGCCCGATATTGATGTTGATTTTTGTCAGCAAAGAAGAGGTGAGGCAATAGACTATGTAGTTAAAAAATATGGAAGAAACAATGTCGCTCAAGTTATAACCTTTGGTAAGCTTTTGGCAAAAGGAGTTATAAGAGATGTTGCAAGGGTTATGGGTATGCCATATGCTGAAGCTGATAAAATGGCAAAACTTATTCCTGATGAACTTGGTATAGATTTAAAAACTGCCTTTGAAAAAGAACCAAAAATAAAAGAGCTTATAAAGTCAAATGCTCAAGCAAAAAGAGTATGGGAGTTTGCTTTGGCACTTGAAGGTTTAAACAGAAACTCCGGTATGCATGCCGCAGGAGTTGTTTTAAGCAATGAAGAACTTTGGCACAAAGCTCCACTATATAAGCCAACAGGGGAAAATGCTCCTTTGGTTACACAGTATTCACTAAAATATCTCGAAGATGTTGATCTTATAAAGTTTGACTTTTTGGGCTTAAAAACTTTAACTGTTATCGATGATGCTCTAAAACTTATCAAAAAGTCTCAAGGAAAAACTATAGATTTTGATAAAGTGGATGTAAATGATAAAAAAGTCTATGACCTTATCCAAAGCGGTCATACAATAGGACTATTTCAGATAGAATCAGACGGTATGCAGTCACTAAACGAAAGACTTAAACCTACAAACTTTGAAGATATCATTGCAGTTTTAGCCCTCTATCGTCCAGGACCTATGGAAAGTGGTATGCTTGATGATTTCATCGAAAGAAAGCATGGAAGAGCAAAAATAACTTATATGTTCCCTGAGCTTGAGCCTATCTTAAAACCAACTTATGGAGTTATAGTTTATCAAGAGCAGGTTATGCAAATAGTTCAAACTATCGGTGGTTTTACACTTGGCGAAGCAGATGTCGTTCGTCGTGCGATGGGTAAAAAGATAAAAGAGGAGATGGATAGGTTAAAAAATGAATTTGCAGAGGGTGCTAGTAAAAAGGGATTTGACAAAGTAAAGGCGGAAAAACTTTTTGATCTTATTGTAAAATTTGCTGGATATGGTTTTAACAAATCCCACTCAGCTGCTTATGCAATGGTAACTTTCCAAACATCCTACTTAAAAGCATACTATCCCTCAGAATTTATGTCAGCACTTTTAACAAGTGAGGCTGATAATACTGACAAGATAGTAAAATATGTAGATGAAGTAAAGAGACTCGGTATAGACTTGCTTCCTCCATCCATAACCCACTCTATAGTCTCCTTCTCCCCTTCTCACAACAAAGATCACGATGCTATACTCTTTGGACTTGGGGCTATAAAGGGAGTTGGAACTAAGGCAATAGAGTCTATCTTGGAAGCTAGAGATGAAAAACCTTTTGAAAATTTAAGTGATTTTATATCTCGTATAGATACCTCTAAAGTAAACAAAAGAGTTTTAGAAGCACTCATAAAAAGTGGTGCTATGGATAGTTTTGGATACTCAAGAAGAGCGATGCTAGATCAAATAGAAACGATAGTAAATGCAGGTGCAGAGGTAAACAGAGCCAAAAAGATAGCTGAAAATTCACTCTTTGGAGATGATACGGAGCTTACAACTATAGATATAGAGCTTGATAACCTACCAGAATATGATAATAAAGTGATTTTAGAGCTAGAAAAAGAGACTTTAGGATTTTATGTTTCAGGACATCCTCTTGATAGTTTTAGAGATAAGATAAATAAACTTACATACACTCTTTCAAGTGAGCTTGATGAAGTGGCAGATGGAACAAAAACCCTCTTTGTAGGTAAAGTTGAAGGTATAACTGAAAAAATAAGCAAAAAGGGAAATAAGTTTGGCATCGTAAACCTTATGGATTTACATGGAAATATTGAGATTATGGTATTTGAAAAAACTTTAAAAGAGATACAACTAATGAACCTAGAAGAGCCTATAGTTTTCAAAGTAGCCATAAATAAAGATGATCAGTTTACAAGGATAAAAGTTTTAAAAGTTCTAGAGCTTGGTGATGCTAAAAAAGAGAAAACCAACATAAAAAAAGAGAGTAAAATAACCTCTGTAAACCCATTATATGTAAAAATAGAGATAAAAGAGGATGATACCATCTTGCAAAAACTATATGAACTTCTTAGCTCACATCCAGGAAACCGTCCTCTTATACTCATCCTAAGTTCAAAACTACAAGATATAGTTTTAGAAACTCGTATCGCAGTAAATGATGCCGTTGTAGAAAAACTACAAAATATGCAGGAGCTAAAAATAGCAAGTTAAAGTTCCTCTAAAAATCGAGAGGACTTTTAACTTCGACCCTATTCATCTCCTTCACGACATGTGTATATATCATAGTAGTTTCAACCGATTTATGTCCTAAAAGTTCTTGAATAGTTCTCAAATCCACCCCATTTTGTAACAAATGTGTAGCATAAGAGTGTCTAAATATATGTGAGGTAACCCTCTTGTGCACCTGTGCTTTTATAGTAGCTTGTTTTATGTTTCTGCTTAAAGTTTTTTCGTGTATATGATGCCGTCTTATCACACTGCTACGAGGATCTTTAGCTACATTACGCATAGGAAATAAAAATTGCCATTTAGTTTCGAACTTTGCATAAGGATATTTATGCTCCAATGCATAAGGCATATAAACAGAGCCATACCCATTTGAAACATCTTTAGCATGCACACCCTCTACATACTCTACTTGTGCCTTTAGCCGTTGCTTGATAGCTTGTGGAAGTGGTACCGTTCTATCTTTCAAACTCTTACTATTCCAAATATAGACTTTGTCAAATCCAAAATCTATATCTTTGATACGTAGATTTAAAACTTCACTCATACGAAGCCCACACCCATACATCATTTCAACTATCAATTTATAAACCCCACTCAATTCCGATATAATATCTTTTACCTCTCGACGAGTCAACACTTGTGGTATATGTTTTCTCTCTTTTGCACGTAGTGCTTGTATATTCCAATCAGACACATCTAATCCAAGTACCTCCTTATACAAAAATAGTATCGCTGCAAATGCTTGATTTTGAGTAGTTGGTGATACCTTTTTGTTAGTTGCCAAATATGTTAAAAACTCTTCTATCTCACACTTTTTCATCTCTATAGGATGTCGTTTGTTGTGAAAAAGTATATAATACTTTATCCAATATACATAAGTCCTCTCAGTAGATAAACTATAGTGTTTCAATCTAACTTTATCTCTAACCATATCTAATAATTTTTTCTTTTGTTGTTTCATTTCTATACTCCCAAAAATAAAAAGTAACAAAATATCTGTTAATGCCTAAAATCCCGTATTAACACCATAAAGTGTCCTGTTAATGCCATATTTCGGTCAAAAAGGACATAACATATAGTCATAATAATAACTCAAATTAAATAAAAACAGCAAAAAAAATGACAAATTGTCATATTTTTACATTATTAACAGACATTTTTTTGTGCTGTTAATAATGTAATGTTAAGGTTAATAGGTATATAATGTTCCTTGAATAGATAGTTATGAGTATTTTCAGTTACCAAAAAATATAAAAGATATTTTGTTATTTTTAGACTATTCCATACTTTTTTAACATCAAACTATAAAGAAACAAAGCTAAGCAAAAAACTTGTTATAGCTAACATTTTTCATAATTTTTCT
>CAZUPK010000045.1:0-33654 GCA_964622255.1 uncultured Campylobacterales bacterium | reverse complement strand
CTGACATCTTTAATCTTTGAGAAAAAACAGTTCTATCTTCTTTGATAAAAATCTTATCTTTAAACATATAAACTATCATAATACTTACGATAAGGATTATTGAAATAATAATATTTACAGGATATGATTCTTGTATATTTTTTATCACTTCGTGAGTATAAACAAGATAATCAACTGCTATAAAGTTAAATCTTTTCCCAAACTCTTCCCAAAAAAAGTATTCGCTAACACTATTAAAAAGCATAGCAAAAAAGATACTAATTGCCATTAAAAATAAAATAATCTTATTTATCTTAGAGTTAAAAACTCTTTGAGGAACCAACAAAAGGTATATTACTAAAGGTATAAAGTAGTATGAAGAGGCTACAAAATCATATAAAAAACCAACTAAAAACATTTTTACAAGAGTAAAAATATTTAAATCAAGGTTATCAAAACTAACAATCATTAAAAAAACTCTTGTTAAAAAACTAATAACTATAAAACCACAAATCATAAAAAACAAAAACTTAAATCTACTATTTTTTAACACTTTATTCTCCTACTATTGTTTGCACTTGGCAAACATATCCAACTTTTCATCATAAACTTTCGTTTTTACTCCCATAACTTTTAAAACCGAGCTAAAGATATTATCTTGTGAAAGCTTTTTTTCACTTAAATTTTTTATACACTCTTTTTTAACACCAAACTCATCGCTAAACCAAAGAATGGATGCAGGATGTTTTTGAGCCTCTGGGGCTAAAAAGTAAGGAAGTCCATGAAGATAGATACCGTTTTCTCCAAGGCTTTCTCCGTGATCACTTGCATACCATAAAGCAACTCTATACTTTTTAGATTCATCTTTTAAAAGTTTTTTTACCTCTTCTATAAAAAAGTCGGTGTAAACTATCGTATTGTCATAGGCATTTGATATCTCATCTTTTGAGCATTTTTGCAGTTGATTTGTTTTACAAACCGGTCTAAACTTTTCATATTTTTTATCATATCTTTTATAGTATTTAGGTCCATGGCTTCCCATCTGGTGCAAAACTATAAAGGTAGTTTTAGGCTCTTTTAAAAACTCTTCTAATCCTTTTAGCATCACCTCATCTCTACACTCTCCATTACAACCATCTTTGATGCTTTTATAGTTTTTTATCCTAACTGCTACACCTTTTGAGTTAGAATTATTGTCTATCCATAAAACTCTAACTCCGGCACCTTTTAAAACATCTATCAAAGAGGATCTATTTTTAGCCTTTTTATTATTATACTCTTTTCTTGTCAAATCACTAAACATACAAGGAACACTAACAGCTGTCTCTGTTCCGCAAGAGTAAAAGTTTTTTAAAGAGATTATCTCACTATCACTTTGCATTAGAGGATTTGTTTTTTTTTCATATCCGTTTATGCTAAAATGGTCCCATCTTGCGGCTTCACCTAAAATAAATATCATAAGCTTAGGTTTTCCCTCACTTTTTATAAGTTTTGCATCCTCACCTATTTTTGTAAACGGTATCTTTTTTGTCCAATATTTTTCGTGCAAGTAGTATCCCCAACTATAAAAAGGATATGTAGGTATAGTTTGAAATCTAAGTATTTTATACTCTCTAAAAAAACTTGTATATGCTTTTGAAAAAAGATATATATTTAGTCCTAAAAAAGATACTATTATGATGAACATTTTTATCTTATAGATAATATTGTTTTTAAAGCTTGGATAATCCATCTTTGTTTTAAAAACAAAATATGATGGTAAAACTCCTAAAAATAAAAAATAAACTAACAATTTAAAACTAAAAAGCCCTACTGACTCAGATATATCTGTCTCAAATGCATTTTGAACCATTTTATCATCTATGATAACCCCATACTCATTTGTAAAATAAGCTGTTATACTTCCTAAAAGAAAAAAGAAGATGATAAAAGGTTTTAAACTCCATCTGCTATCAAATAAAACTATCAAAAGTGCTATAAATAAAAATAAAGTTATCCCTAAAGAAAATAAAAAGCTATATGAGCCAAAAATATCAAAACTTTTTACAAAAAAAGTATAGTTATAAGCAACCATCATAAAGAGTGAACTTAAAAAGATAAGAATTGTTTTTGATACTCTCATATAACCTCGATATAGTTATCTACTACCCATCTTGCAAATGGGAAACTACTTGTAAATGCAGGGCTTACCGCATTTAAAATATGAACACTTTTTTTATCACCCTCTACTACAAAGTCTTGCAAAAGCTCTAAAGTTTTTGTATTTAAAAGCTGGGCTCTTATTCCAGGTTTACTCCACTCTCTAAAGCCCTCTTTTTTTATATCTTTTACCATATTAACTGCTAAAGATATAAAATACTCTTTATTATACTTTTTTATTTCTTCAAAAGCCAACTTTCTAAAACCAAAAGCATCACTAAAAAAAAGCTTTGCTTCATACCTTGCTATCTCTAAAAGCTCCTCTATTTTAAAGTTTGAAAATCCTTCATAATTCTCCCTCCAAAAAGCAGGGATTGCAGTTGGTCCTATCTTTATGCTATTATCAACCGTAACTGTATAGTGAACTCCTAAGAAAGGGTTTTTTAAGTTTGGAACGGGATAGATATTTACATCTATAGGTTTATCACTAAAAGAGTATTTTAGATATATCCCTTTAAAAGGTATGATGGTATAATCTTTACTAAATCCAAACTCCTTTGCTATCCTGTCCGCATATACTCCAGCACAGTTTATTAAAAGCTTACTTTCCTCTTCCATCCCCTTTTTAAAAGTTGTGTTAAATCTAAACTCAACCCCTTTTTTAACTAACTCATCTTTTAAAAACTTTGTTACCTCTATGGGATCTACTGTTGCGGTATTTGGTGAAAAGAGAACTTTTTTATAAGTTTTGACATTTGGATAGTTCTTACTTAGCCACTTCTCATCTTTTAACTCAACCTCAACACCATTTTTTAAACCTCTTTTATAAAGCTCCTCTAAAGTCTCAAGCTCACTCTCATCCTTTGTAACCACAACCTTTTTGCACTTGTTTATCTTTAAACCATTTTCTTCACAAAACTTTGTTAGCTCGATATTTCCATCTCTTGTAAATTTTGCTTTTAGTGAGTTTGAAGTGTAGTAAAATCCCGCATGTAATACTCCCGAATTTCTGCCACTACTATGCATAGCCACATCTTTTTCTTTTTCGATAATAACTATTTTTTTATCGGGATATCTTTTGTTTAATTCTTTTGCTATGCAAAGACCTATGACACCGCTACCTACAATCATATAATCATATTCATTCATAAGGGTATTCTATCCTTTTAACCTGAATTCGTAGTATATTTTATATATCTTAATATCATATTTTAGTCTTTATTAACCTTAAAAAGTTAAAATATCATAACTTTATTTACAGGAGTTTAACAGCTATGAAATATTTACTATCTTTACTACTTTTTTTTAGTTCACTATTTGCATTGGGTCAAAGTGGAGGAAGCTTTCTTCCTGCAGATGAAGCTTTTAAGATAAGCTCAAAAGTTAAAGGTGAAAATGTCATAGTAACTATAAAACTTGCCGATAAAATCCATATCTATGATGAAGAGTTAAAGTTTAAAGTTGTAAAGCCAATAAAATTAGACTTAACAAAAGATGCTATAAAACCAAAAGCTCACAAAGATAGTATGGGTAGTTTAGTTTATGATCAAGATATAGTGATAAAACTTCCTCTTTCAAAGATAAACCAAAAAAACTTTACACTAAAAGTTAATCTTATGGGTTGTAGCGATAAAGGACTTTGCTATCCTCCATTTAGTAAAACTTTTGATTTAAAAGCAAACTTAAGCAGCAAAAAAAATGCAGAAAAAAAAGAGCTTAGTGAAGAGGGTAAGATAGTAGATACTCTAAAACATGGCTCACTTTTAACGATACTCGGACTATTTTTTGGTTTCGGACTGCTTCTTAGCCTTACTCCTTGTATCTTTCCTATGATACCAATACTCTCTTCTATTATCGTAAATAGTTCAAAAGGTAAAGAGATAACTATGGGTAGAGGTATATTTTTATCTTTAGTCTATATCTTAGCTATGTCAGTTGCATATACTATAGCTGGAGTTATTGCCGGACTTTTTGGAGCAGAGTTTAACATCCAAGCAGCAATGCAAAATCCTATAGTTTTAATAATCTTCGCTTTAATATTTGTAGCACTTGCATTTTCTATGTTTGGATATTATGAGATACAACTTCCTCAAAGCCTACAAACAAAACTAAGCTCAAAATCAAATAAAGCTGGAGATAAAGGTGGAGTTTTTGGGGTTGCTATTATGGGATTTTTATCTGCTTTGATAGTTGGTCCTTGTGTAGCACCAGCACTTGCTGGAGCTTTAGTTTATATAGGACAAACCGGTGATGCACTTTTGGGAGGAGTGGCTCTTTTTGTTATGAGTTTAGGTATGGGTATGCCTTTACTTTTAGTGGGTGCTGGAGCTGGAAAGTTTATGCCAAAACCCGGCGGTTGGATGACAAAAGTTTCTCAAATCTTTGGTGTAGTGATGCTAGGACTTGCTATCTGGATGATAGATAGGATTATTCCTCCTATGGTTACTATGTGTCTTTGGGCTGGACTGCTTATAGGTAGTGGAGCTATATTTTTTAAAAATAGTAAAAATACTATCGCTAAAGCCATATCTTTTATAGTTTTAGCCTTGGGGGTTTTAGTGCTTTTTGGTGCGATAAGAGGTGCGACAAATCCTTTAAAACCTTTAGAAATTCCACAAAAAAGTGAGTTAAACTTTTATACTATAAAAAATGGAAAAGAACTTGATGGCATCATAAAAACAAGTAAAAAACCTATTCTTATAGATTTTACGGCAAAGTGGTGTGTTAGCTGTAAAGAGTTTGAAGAGATAACCTTTAAAGATAAAAAGGTTATTGAGCTTATGAAAAAGTTTAAACTTTTAAGAGTTGATATAACTAAAAATACTCCTGAAGATAAAAAACTCTTAAAAAGATTTGAGTTAGTGGGACCTCCTGCTATTATATTTTTTAAAAATAGAGTTGAGTTAAAAAATAAAAAAGTTGTTGGATATAAAGAGCCAAAAGTGTTCATAAAAGTTTTAGAAGGGATAAAATGATACTAACGATAGGAATAATCTACTTTATATACATAGTAGTAAAAATATATATTTCAATTATGGAGATAGGTTATGTAAGTAAAGAAAAAACGAATAAACCTGTGATACTACTTCCATCAAACTATATAAAGGGAGCAAACTATAAGATAAAGAGTGAGAGGATGAGTATCCTTAGTGATTTGGTTGATTATGCCTTATTTTTGTTTTGGATGGGTTTTGGACTGAAGTGGCTTAATAAATCAATCATAATAGATGATATTGAGCTTAAAAGTGTTGCATTTATACTTAGTTTTTTAGGTATAAACTATCTTGTATCACTTCCGTTTGAGATATATAAAACTTTTAGTTTAGATAAGAAGTTCGGCTTTTCAAACATAACTGTTAGACTTTTCATAACTGATCAAATAAAATCTCTATTGCTTATGGCTATCTTTGGTGGTTTGGTTGTTTGGGTTATAACAAAGATCATTCTATCTTATGAAAACTGGTGGCTTTTAGGTTTTGGTGTGATATTTGTTCTTATCATCTTTATAAATATGATTTATCCAACTTTGATAGCTCCTATATTTAACAAATTTACTATTTTAGAAGATAAAGAGTTAAAAGAGGCGATAGAAAATCTTTTACAAAAATCGGGACTAAAAGCAAATGGAGTTTATACCATAGATGCTAGTAAAAGGGATACAAGGCTAAATGCATATTTTGGAGGGCTTGGTAAAAGTAAAAGAGTTGTGCTTTATGATACTTTGATAGAGAAGTTAAACAAGAGTGAACTTTTAGCGGTTTTAGGGCATGAGTTAGGACACTTTAAACATAAAGATATATTTAAAAATATCGTTATGATGGGGATTTTGATGTTTTTGATGTTCTTTATTTTTGGAAATCTTCCTACCCAACTTTTTAACTCCATAGAAGTTGAAAAAACTCCATATATCATTATGACTATCTTTTTACTGCTTTCGCCGATAGTAAGTTTTATTTTTATGCCGATATTTGGTCTCATAAGTAGAGCAAATGAATACCATGCAGATGAATATGGAGCAAGTTGCGAAAATGAAGTAGCCTTAGCAAATGCTTTAGAAAAGTTGGCAAATGAAAATAAATCTTTTCCAAAATCTCATCCGCTTTATATCTTTTTTTACTATACCCATCCACCTTTGGTAGAGAGACTTAAAAGACTTGGAAAAAAAATAGATTAGAGGCAGTTGGCTAAAATGCAGAGATTGCAATGGAGCCATCCAAGGCAGTAAAAGAGTATAAAGAACAGATAAAAGAGTTAGGAATTAAACCAATATCAACAACTATAGCTGATGAGGCTCATCCTAAATATCCATACAAACTTAAAGATGTAGAAATCAACAAACCAAATAAAGTATGGTCAACTGATATCACCTATATCAAAATCAATGGTGGAACAGTTTATCTTGTAGCAATAATTGACTGGTATTCTAAAGCAGTGTTATCTTGGAAGATATCTAATGTTATGGATACAGAAGATTTTTATAAAATATGAAATATAACTTGTTAATATGTTTTTTGTTCTTATTTTTGATATGGAAATCTTGGATAGATTATACCTACTTGTTTTAGTATCTTTTGATACTTCAAGTGGTTACCATGTTGGTGCACTCTCCTAATAAAACCAACTCTTATCAGTCACTTTTAAGCTTTGATTTTATAAAATGCGGGGCTTTTCGAACAACGATGACTAAATGAAGAGGGATTTTAAGTGCTTTTTTTTAGTAGTTAAAATCACTGGTATAGCCACTTTTCGCTAAACCAATCGTTTGTTTTTGTTTGGAAAGTTAAAAAATATAGGAGAACTTTTATGAAAGTTAGACCTTCAGTTAAGAAGATGTGTGATGATTGTAAAATCATTAAGAGAAGAGGTGCAGTAAGAGTTATCTGCAAAAATCCAAAACATAAACAAAGACAAGGATAAATATATGGCTAGGATTGCTGGTGTAGATTTACCTAAAAAAAAGAGAATAGAGTATGCTTTGACATACATCTATGGCATAGGTTTGACAACTTCAAGAAAAATTTTGACTAAAGTTGGTATCTCATATGACAAGAGAGTTCATAAGTTAAGTGAAGAAGATGTCGCAGCTATAAGAAATGAGATTCAAGCTAACTATCAGGTTGAGGGGGATCTAAGAAAAAAGGTTGCTATGGACATAAAAGCACTTATGGATCTTGGAAATTATAGAGGACTAAGACACAGAAGAGGACTTCCTGTAAGGGGTCAAAAAACTAAAACAAATGCTAGAACCAGAAAAGGTAAGAAAAAAACTGTTGGTTCAGCAGCTAAGAAATAGGGGTTAAAAGATGGCAAAAAGAAGAGTAACTAGAAAAAAGGTTGTTAAGAAAAATATCGCAAGAGGTATAGTTCACATAGCTGCTACTTTTAACAATACTATGATAACAGTAACAGATGAGATGGGAAATGCTATAGCCTGGAGCAGTGCTGGTGGACTTGGATTTAAAGGTAGTAAAAAATCAACTCCTTATGCAGCTCAACAAGCAGTTGAAGATGCAATGGCAAAAGCTATGGAGCATGGTATAAAAGAGGTTGGTATAAAAGTTCAAGGACCAGGAAGCGGTAGAGAGACTGCTGTAAAAAGTGTGGGTGCTATAGAAGGTATAAAAGTTCTATTTTTAAAAGATGTTACTCCATTACCACATAATGGATGTAGGCCTCCAAAAAGAAGAAGAGTATAGGGGTAAGAAATGGCAAGATATAGAGGACCGGTAGAAAAAATTGAAAGAAGACTAGGTGTGAGCTTAGGATTGAAAGGTGAGAGAAGATTAGCAGGTAAAAGTGCTATTGATAAAAGACCTTATGCTCCGGGACAACACGGACAAAGAAGAGCAAAAGTAAGCGAGTATGGTTTGCAACTTAGAGAAAAACAAAAAGCCAAGTTTATGTATGGTGTTAGTGAAAAACAGTTTAGAAAACTTTTTTCAGATGCAAACAGAATGGGTGGTAACACGGGAGAAAACTTAATCATCCTTTTAGAAAGAAGACTTGACAATGTTGTTTATAGGATGGGATTTGCTACAACTAGAGCATTTGCTAGACAACTTGTAAATCATGGGCATATTTTAGTGGATGGTAAAAAGGTTGATATTCCCTCATACAGAGTAAAACCAGGACAGAAGATAGAAATAAGAGAAAAATCAAAAGATAATCCTCAAATCAAAAGAGCAATAGAGTTAACGGCTCAAACTGGTATATCTCCATGGGTTGATGTTGAGATAGACAAAGGCTATGGAATATATACAAGATTACCAGAAAGAGAAGAGGTTAATATTCCAGTTGAAGAGAGATTGATAGTTGAGTTATACTCTAAATAGTAAGTAAGGGGTAAACCGATGAAAAAGATAAATACATCTTTGTATATGCCACACGAAATAGATATAGATAGAGTTGATGCTAAAAAGGTTAAGATTATAACTTACCCTTTTCAATCAGGATTTGGAGTAACTGTAGCTCATCCCCTAAGGAGATTGCTTTTGGGAAGTTCGGCTGGATATGCAGTGACTGCAATCAAAATAGATGGGGTTGCCCACGAGTTTGATAGCATCAGAGGTATGCTTGAAGATGTTGCTCTTTTTATACTAAATCTTAAAAATATAAGATTTAAAATAAAAAATGATGCAAATAAAGCTGAATTTTCTTACTCTTTTTCAGGATATAAAGAGATAAAGGGAAGCGATTTAGAAAATGATGTAGTTGAAATAGTTACTCCTGAAGCATATCTTGGAACTATAAATGAGGATGCGACTATCAATTTTACTATCATCATAGAAAAAGGTATAGGGTATATCCCTAGTGAAGAGTTTAGAGATAGGGTAAAGGAGAATTTTATAGCTATAGATGCTTTTTTTACACCTGTTAAAAGAGCAGTTTATAGTATAGAAAATATGCTTGTTGAAGATGACCCTACCTATGAAAAAGTTATTTTTGAGGTAGAAACCGACGGACAAGTAGATCCTATAGATGCTTTTAAAGAGGCTGTAGAAAACTTAAATGGACAAATAGCTATATTTTCTAAAGCTATGGATATAGATCTTATGACTCCGCAAGATGATTATAACTCATCACTAGATATGCAAAAACTTCTACAATCGGTTGATGGATTGAGTTTAAGTGCTAGAAGTTTTAACTGCTTAGATAGAGCAAATATAAAATATGTTGGTGAGTTATCTATGATGGGTGAGTTGGAGTTAAAAGGACTTAAAAACTTAGGTAAGAAGTCATATGAAGAGATAACTTCTAAACTTGAAGCTATAGGTTTTCCTGTAGGTTATAAGTTTGATCCGGATTTTTTAAGAAATCTAACTTTGAAAATACAAGAATTAAAAAATAAAACACAAGAGGCATAAAAATGAGACATAGACATGGATATAGGAAGTTGGGAAGGACTTCTAGTCATAGAAAAGCTCTTTTAAAAAACCTTTCTATTGCTCTTATAAAAAGTGGTAAGATAGAGACAACTTTACCAAAAGCAAAAGAGCTTAGAAGTTATTTTGAAAAGCTTATAACTAAGGCTAGAGTAGGTGATAGCAATGCACACAGAATAATCTTTTCTTATTTACAAGACAAAGAAAGCACAAAAAAACTTATAAATGAGATAGCACCGGAGTATCAGACAAGAAATGGTGGTTATACAAGGATAACAAAAACAAGAACAAGAAGAGGTGATGGTGCTTTTATGGCTTTCATAGAGCTAGTATAACTTTTAAATAACTAAAGGGTTTTTTCCCCTTTGGTAACTTAGGTATGATATACTATCGAACTCAGGCAGGTTAGTAACTTTCCAAAATTATAAAAATATTTTTTCCTGCCGATATTTGTTATTAATCTAAACTTGGTAAAATACAGCTTATTTATTGTATAGGGGGAAATATATGATTCCATTTTCAGATGAAGAGTTAAAACCTGTTGTTGAAAAGTCTTTAGAAAAAGTGGCACCTATGTTGGCACTTGATGGTGGAGGTTTAGAACTTTTGGCCATCAAAAATGGAAAAGTATTTGTCCGATTGCAAGGAGCATGTGTGGGATGTAGTGCAAGTGGACAAACTATAAAATATGGTATAGAAAGACAGCTTCGTATGGATATTCATCCGGAGATTGAGGTGGTAAATATCGCTCCTGGTATGGAATATATGATAGATGATATAGCAGATAGTTGATTATGAAAAAGTATAAAGAAGAGGCACAAAAGGCTTTTAGCCAAAAAAAATATGATTTAGCCTTAAAGTTTTACTCTCTGGCTTTAAAAATTGAGCCAAATGATATAGACCTAAAAGTTGGAGCGATACTTAGTGATTTTGCAAAAGAAGATGAAGCAGAAGCTATAGCTTTAGAGGATTTTTATTTTTCTTCTATTTACTTGGGCAATGACAAAGAGAGGGTATATAAAGAAATAGTAAATAGCATAGAGTATGAAGATGGCCTTTTATCATCCTTTTTAGATTCTATAAATACCATATCAGAATCGGTAGAAAATGGTATAGAGTATAATGACTTTTTAGCTATCGCAAAAGAAAGGGGTGATATAAAAAGAACTATAGAAGATGTTATGTTTAGTGCGAGGATTATTATAAACTCTAAAGAGGATATGATGGACTTTATAGCACTTTTATTTAAGTATGACTTTAAAGATGAAGCTTTGATATACCTTGAAAGTGCTATAAATATCTATCCGGGAGATACATATTTTGAAGAGAAGTTTAGAGAACTTTCAAAAAGGGATTTTGCTTGAAAGTAGAAATAAAAAACAAGCCTTACAAATATATCACTGACAATTCAAAAGAGTGTGATAAAGATACAGCATACTTTTTATGTGAGCAAAATAATAAATATTTAAAAGATGCAAAAGCAAAAAATCCTCCTGCCATAGTAACGGCACAAGAATATAAAAAACTTTTGGATATAGATGATGTAAAACTTATTGGCATAACAGGAACAAATGGAAAAACTACAACAGCAGGTGCGATTTACTCTATACTTTTGGATTTAGGATATCCTTGTGCTATGCAAGGGACAAGAGGAGTCTTTATAAATGATGAAAAGTTAGAAGGAAAAACTCTCACAACTCCACTTATTTTCAATACCTTAAACCATATAAAAGAGGCGAAAAATAGAGGATGTAAGTTTTTTGTTATGGAAGTAAGTTCTCACGCAATAGAGCAAAATCGTATAGAGGGATTAGAGTTTGCACTAAAGATTTATACGAACCTTACTCAAGATCATCTTGATTATCATAAAACATTTAAAGAATATAAAAGAGTTAAAGAGAGTTTTTTTCTTGATGAAAGCCCAAAACTCATAAACAAAGATGCAAGAAAGATAGAGTTTAACATAACAAATGCCTACACATATGCACTTGATCTTCCTGCAACTTTCAATGTAACTGCATATACACTAAAAGATGGTATCTCCGTTGCCATAAGACACTTTGATAAAATGGCAACTTTCCACTCTCATCTTCACGGAATTTTCAATATTTACAATCTTTTAGTAGCGGTAAGTGCGGTATCACTTGTAACAAAAGAACCTTTAAATAAGATATGTGAAGCTGTAGAAAACTTTGGTGGAGTAAGTGGTAGGATGGAAGTGGTTAGCCAAAATCCTCTTGTTATAGTTGATTTTGCACATACTCCAGATGGTATGAATCAAGTTTTAGATTCTTTAAAAGATAAAAAGATATCCCTTGTTTTTGGAGCAGGTGGTGATAGAGATAAAAGTAAAAGAGCTTTGATGGGAAGGGTTGCAAACAGATATGCAAAAAAGATATATCTTACAAGTGATAACCCAAGAAGCGAAAATCCTAAAGCCATTTTAGAAGAGATAAAGGAGGGGATAAGGGATCATAGAAAACTAAGATTAGTAGATGTTGATAGAAAAAAAGCTATAACTCAAGCTATAGAGGAGTTAAAAAGCGATGAAATCTTAGTGATACTTGGAAAAGGTGATGAAGATTATCAAGAGATAGATGGAGTAAAATATCCTTTTGATGATAGAGAGGTTGTTAGGGAGGTTTTAGATATTTAAGACTTCTTTTCTCCTAAATTATTATTCCAAATTTAATAAATTATTAATCTTTACTTGTTAAAATACCGTCAAATCGAAAGATTAAAATAAATAAGGGGAAAATTATGGGGATACCAAGACCAGCATTTTATATATTTAAGTGTGAGCAAAGTTCACCTCCGGGGATGCCAAAACCAAGTTGTGTTAGAGAGGGAACTCAGGATCTTTTTCAACACTTGGGTATGAGGCTTATGGAAAAGGGTTTGATAGCTACAGTTGTTCCGGTGAGAACGGCTTGTTTAAACAGATGTCAACAAGGTCCTGTTATGTTAGTAGAGCCAGGCCATCATATGTATGTAGAGTTAACTAAAGAAAAAATTGATAGAATAATAGATGAGCATATAATCGGTGAAAAACCGGTGGTTGAGTATTTGATAGATGATGAGTTCTGGGATGAAGCGATAAGCCCGATGGAGGCTATGAAGATGGCGGGAAGGTAGAAGCTTTGACGATTTCTATGTTATATAGTAAGTTACATCGTGCTACTGTAACAGACGCAAATCTTAGCTATGTTGGTTCTATTACTATAGATAGGGAACTTATGGATAGTGCCGGACTTAGAGTTGGGCAAAAAGTAGAGATAGTAAATATCAACAACGGTGAAAGGTTTGCAACCTATGTTATAGAGGGTAAAAGGGGCAATAGAGATATTTGTCTAAATGGTGCGGCTGCTAGAAAAGCAGAGATTGGTGATAAAATTATTGTCATAGCTTATGCTGAAATGTCCTTTGAAGAGGCGGATAACTTTAAACCGAAGGTTGTCCTCCTTGGCGAAGATAACTATATAGATGAGATAAAAGATTATGTTTAAAGATATAGATTTTTCAAAAATGGGAGAGATGTTTTCAAAAGTTCAAGAGGAAGCTAAAAAGCTTCAGGAGGAGAGTGAGGCAAAGATTTTTACAGCAAAAAGTGGTGGAGGTATGGTGAAAGTTTGTGCAAATGGTAAAGGTGAAGTTGTAGATATAGAGATGGATGATTCACTTTTGGAAGATAAAGATTCGATGCAGATACTTCTTATCAGTGCTATAAATGATGTTTTAAGGATGGTTGAAGAGGAAAAGAAACTTCAAGCAGCAAATATGTTAGGCTCTTTGGGTGGACTTGGAAAACTTTAGATGGAAGAGCTTTTAAGAGAGTTTGAAGAGTTTTTAAACAAAAATATACCAACAAAAAAGAGTTTTCATCCTCACTTTGAAGAAGCGATGAAAAAGATGTTTAAAGCAGGTGGAAAGAGGTTTCGTCCGCTTTTACTTTTAAGTGTTGTGGAGGCTTATGAACCTTTACTTTTGAAAAATGCTTTCTATCCTGCACTTGCTGTTGAGATGATACACACCTACTCACTTATTCACGATGATTTGCCGACTTTTGATGATGCTCCTTTAAGACGAGGAGAAGAAACTCTTCATATAACTTATGATGAGGTAACTGCAACTTTAGTTGGTGACGCACTAAACACGGAGGCATTTGGTATTATTGCAAAAGCCCCACTTGACAGTGATATAAAGATAAAACTTATCAAAGAGTTGGTGGATGGAAGCGGGGTAAACGGTATGGTTTTAGGACAAGCCATAGACTGCTTTTTTGAAAATAAAAAGCTATCTTTAGATGAGTTAAAGTTTTTACATACTCACAAAACCGCAACACTTATAGCGAGTTCTTTGAAGATGGGAGCTATTGTTTGTGATTTGAGCAAAGAGGAAGTAGCGATATTTGAAGAGCTTGGTTTAAAAATAGGACTTTTATTTCAAATTCAAGATGATATCATAGATGCTACAAAAAGTTCAAAGGAAGTTGGAAAACCTACCAATAGTGATGGTTCAAAAAACTCTTTTACAAATCTTTTGGGAGTAGATGGTGCTATAAAAGCAAAAGATGAGTTAAAAGCGAGGATAGAAGAGTTTTTTTCAAAGGTGGATAAAAAGCTTCAAATTAGACTTAGAAAAATGATGGATAAATATTTATAAGGACAATAAATGTTAAATGAAACTTTGTTACAAAAACAAGCCGATACGATTAGATTTTTAGTAGCTGATATGGTGCAACAAGCAAACAGCGGACATCCCGGTGCTTCTATGGGACTTGCTGATATAGTTACAGTCTTAAGTTATCACTTAAAACATAATCCGAAAAATCCAAAATGGTTAAATAGAGATAGATTAGTTTTTAGTGGTGGACATATTAGTAGTTTAATATACTCATTTTATCATTTGCTTGGATATGATATTTCTATGGAGGATCTCAAAAATTTTAGGCAATTTGGAAGTAAAACTCCAGGACATCCTGAATTTGGAGAGGTTCCGGGAGTTGAGATAACAACAGGACCTTTGGGACAAGGTGTTGCAAATGCTGTTGGTTTTTCACTCGCAAGTAAATACTCTGCAAATGTTTTAAACTCCCAAACTGCAAAAGTTATAGATCATAAAGTTTATTGTCTTTGTGGTGATGGAGATTTGCAAGAGGGTATAAGTTACGAAGCTTGTGCATTGGCAGGACATCAAAACTTGGATAATCTTATCTTGATATATGATTCAAATAATATAACCATTGAGGGTGATACAAGTGTGGCTTGGAGTGAAGATGTTAAGTTAAGATTTGAGGCACAAGGTTGGAAAGTCTATAAGATAGATGGTCATAATTATAGCCAAATAGATAGTGTTTTAACAAAAATAAATGAAAATCAAGATAAACCGGTTTTGATTATAGCAAAGACACTCATAGCAAAAGGAACTGTAAATCTTGAAGGAGATCCTCACACTCACGGAGCTCCACTTGGAGAAGATGAGATAAAAAAATCAAAAAGAAAAGCAGGATTTGATCCGGAAAAGTTATTTTTTGTTCCAAAAGATGTTAAAGAGGCTTTTGATGCAACCACTAAGGGAGCAAAGCTTGAAAAAGCTTGGAATAAACTTCTTTTAGATTTACCTCTCAAAGAGCAAAATGAGGCTTTAGAAGCTCTACTAAATCCAGACTTTAGCAAGATAGAGTGGCCTAAGTTCGAAGCAGGAAGCAAAGTTGCTACAAGAGATAGCAATGGAAAAATACTAAATGCCATTGCAAAAGCAATACCCGGATTTGTAGGAGGAAGTGCAGATCTTGGACCTTCAAATAAAACTGTTTTAAATAATATGGGAGATTTCCCAAATGGTAGAAATATGCACTTTGGTATCCGTGAACATGCGATGGGTGCTATAACAAATGCTATGAATCTATACGGAACTTTGATAGCTTACAATGCAACTTTCTTTGTTTTTAGTGATTATCTAAAACCTGCTACAAGAATAGCCGCTTTAAGTGGTGTAAGAAACTTTTTTATCTGGACACACGATAGTATTGGAGTTGGAGAGGATGGACCCACTCATCAGCCTATAGAGCATCTAAGTCAGTTTAGAGCGATGCCAAACTTTTATACCTTCAGACCTGCTGATGCAACTGAAAATATTGCTTGTTGGAAAGTAGCACTAGAGTTAAATGCACCAAGTGGTTTTGTTTTAAGTCGTCAAAAGTTAGAAACTTTAAAAGCTAAAACGGACTTTGGAGATGCCTCAAAAGGTGGATATTTAGTTAAAAAAAGAGAAAATGCAACTATAACTATTATAGCAAGTGGAAGTGAGTTGATGCCAAGCTTAAAAGCTGCTTGTCACTTAGAGATAGCAGGTATAAATGCAAATGTTGTAAGTATTCCTTGTTATGAACTTTTTGATGAGCAAGATGATGAGTATAAAGCAAGTGTTATAGATAAAAATACAAAAGTTTTAGCAGTTGAAGCAAGTAGTGGCTTAGAGTGGTATAAGTATGCCGACGAAGTTCTTTGTGTAAATAGTTTTGGTGCATCAGCTCCGGCTGATAGACTTTTTAAACACTTTGGATTTACTATAAAAGGTATAAAACAAAAAGTTTTTGATATGGTTGGAAAAGAGTATGTTGAAACTGAAGCTAAAGGGTGTGTGATTTAACACACCCTATTTAACTTAAATAAAATCTTAATAAAACAAATTAATTTTACCTTAATCACATTTTTTCCACAATATGTTTTAATAATTCTATTAAAAGTTAAATTATTTAACTATTCTAAACCAAGGAGGCGAAAATGAAAAAGCTTATTTTAGCTTTTGGGTTAGGGTTGATGGTTCTCGCTCCAACAGTGGAAGCAGGTAATATAAAAACTTTTATGTATCCTAAAAATGATGGTTATAGACTTGATTGGTGTTATAATTATGCACAAGGATGTGGTAAAAAAGCAGCAAAGGCTTTTTGTCAAACTAAGGGATTTTTAAGGGTTGTTGATTGGGCTATTGACCAAAATATAGGTAAGAGTTCTACAACAAAAACATTGGGTGATAAAAGATTGTGTGATGAAAATTTTTGTGATGGTTTTAAGTTTATTACTTGTAAAAATCTTATAACTCCACCACCTCTACCACCTTGTAGTGAGAGGAAAATATTTAAATATCCAAAAATTCGTCATTTAAGGGTTGATTGGTGTTATGACTATGCACAAGGATGTGGTAAAAAGGCAGCAAATCAGTTTTGTAAGCTAAAAGGATATACAAAAGCACTAAATTGGAAAATCGATCCAAATATAGGTTTGCAATCTACTACTTTCACATTAGGAGATCATAGGTATTGTGAAAATGCCGGTTGTGATGGATTTAGATTTATAAAGTGTATTAAAAATTAAAATAGATAGGGAGACTTTTCTCCTTTTTAAAAAATTTTGTTATACTTGCAAAAAAGTTTTAGGCAAGATATAATGATAAGACAACACGAGATACCTGTTGGAAGTAGGCTCTATTTTCAAAATAGTGCAAAATTAAAAAGAGAGATAGAAAATATATCGGCATCTATCTTTGAAGAGATAGGATATGCCCAAATTGTAACTCCTTTTTTTACATACTACCAAGGCTTTGTGGATGAAAAACTTATAAAATTTTCAGATGAAAAGAACAATACTTTGTATCTTAGAGCAGATAGCACGATAGATGTTATAAGGATTATCACTAAAAGACTTGGTAGAAGCATAGATCAAAAAAAGTGGTTTTATATCCAACCTGTTTTTAACTATCCATCAACTGAAACTTATCAAATAGGTTCGGAAGAGTTAGAAAATAGCAACTTAAGTAATTCATTAAATGTCTCTTTAAAGATTTTACGAACTATAAAGTTAGAACCACTTTTACAAATCTCAAATATCCAAATACCTAAAAAACTTTCAAAACTTTTAGATGTGCCTATCGAAGTTTTTAAAAGTTCAAATATCCAAAAACTTTTGGATTTAAAGATAGATTGGCTTACTAAATTGACATATTTACAAGATGTAAATGAGAGTAAAGAGATTTTGGGTATAGTTCCTAAAGAGATAAAAGAGGAGTTAGAAAAGATAGTTAACTTAGCAAGGGATATCTCTTATGAAAATATAGTTATATCACCGCTTTATTACTCAAAGATGAACTATTATGATGGACTTTTTTTCAGATATATAGAAGGAAACTCCGTTTTGGGTATGGGTGGGTGCTATAAGTATGAAAATATGGAAGCAACAGGTTTTGCACTATATGTAGATAAATTGATGGAGGAAAAGTTAAAAGATGAGTAGAAACACAGCGGATTTGATAGTAGGACTTCAATGGGGTGATGAAGGAAAAGGCAAAATTGTAGATCATTTAGCACAAAAAGTAGATGTAGTATGTAGATTTGCAGGTGGACACAATGCTGGACATACCATAGTTGTGGATGGTAGAAAGTATGCACTTCATCTTATTCCATCAGGAGTCTTAAATCCAAAAGCCATAAATATCATAGGAAATGGAGTTGTTCTATCTCCAGATAGTCTTATAGACAAAGAATTAAAACAGTTTAATAACTTAGAGGGAAGACTCTTTATAAGTGATAAAGCTCAGATTCTCTTTCCTTATCATACTAAGATAGATCAAGGAAAAGAGAAACTTAGAAAAAGGGCTATAGGAACTACCGGTAAAGGTATAGGACCAGCTTATGCAGATAAGATTTTAAGAACAGGATATAGAATAGGAGAGTTGCAAGATCCTAAGAGGTTGGCAACAAAAATTTTAGACTATTTTGAAATAAATAGAGTTCTTTTTGAAGCTATGGAAATAAAGGCACCAACCTTTGATGAGTTGCTAACACAGATAACAAGATATAAAGAAAATTTGAAAAGTTATATAACGAATACAACTGAGCTTGTTTGGAAATATCTTGATGAGGGTAAAAAGATACTTTTGGAGGGTGCTCAAGGAACTATGCTTGATATAGACCACGGAACTTATCCTTATGTTACAAGTTCAAACACAATAAGTGCAGGAGCATGTATTGGACTTGGACTAAGTCCGAAAGATATAGGAAAAGTTACAGGAATAGCAAAAGCATACTGCACAAGAGTTGGAAATGGACCTTTTCCAAGTGAAGATTTTGGAAAAGATGGTGATAGGATAGCACAAGTTGGAAAAGAATTTGGAACAACTACAGGAAGAAAGAGAAGATGTGGTTGGTTTGATGCAGTTAGCACAAGATATGCTTGTAGGCTAAATGGTGTGGATCAAGTTGCACTTATGAAACTTGATGTTTTAGATGGTTTTGATACTATAAAAGTATGTGTTGGATATGAATTTAAAGGAGAGATTATAGACTATGTTCCTTATGACTTAGAAGATGTAAAACCGTCTTATAGGGAATTTAAAGGTTGGGATAAAGTTAAAGGGGTAAGAGAGTTTGATAAACTTCCTCAAAATGCAAAAGATTATATAGAAGCCCTTGAGGATTTGATAGGGACAAAGATAGGTATCATCTCAACTTCTCCAGATAGACTGGATACGATAGTAAGATGATAGAAAAATCGTAACTGACCAAGAAGTAAACTAATACCATTTGGAAAAAATAATGTTATATTTATTCCTCACCAAATTTTTAGTAAAAGAGAAATAATGAAAAGTTTTCTAGCTTTATTGATACTATTTGTTAGATTTTTACAAGCAGAAAATCTTGTTGATTGTAATCAGATATTTGAAGCTAGAAAAGATGAGATTTTAAAAGAACTTGATAAATTAGATGAAAAACAAGAGGAGTTTGAAGCTTATAAAGAGGCAAAATTAAATCTCATAAAAGAGAAAGAAAAAATATTACAAGAGAGGGAAAAAGAGGTTCAAAAAGCTTTAAAAAAGGCAAAAGAGTATAAAAGACAAGCAGAAGAGTTAGAAAAGAAAAACCAAGAGATACTTAAAAATATAAAAGAAGCAAAAGCAGATAAAATTTCAAAAACATATATGAAAATGAGAGACTCTAAAGCAGCCTCTATTTTAGATACTATGGACCAAAAAGATGCCGCAAGGATACTTTTTGGACTCAAAGCATCTAAAATTTCTAAGATTATGGCAAAGATGAATCCTCAAAATGCTGCTGAAATAACAAAACTTTTAGAAGAAAATAAGGCTTTTCAAAGTAAATAGGACTATAATTATCCTATAAATTATTTTTATAAAGGTTATAAGGAGATTTTATTATGGTATATGCAGCACCTTTAAAAACAAAGAAAGAAAACAGTGCTATAACAAAAGTTTTAGGAAAAGCAAAGTATTTTGGTATCTATGATGATACTACAAATAAAGTGGAAGTTATACAAAACAAAGAAACAAGTGGTCCAACTATCTTTTTTGAACTTCAAAAAAAAGGTGTAGATGTTGTTTTAACTCCACACGCCGGACCTGGAGCGATAAATAAAGCTATGCAACTTGGTATAAAACTATACTACTGCGGAGAGGAAAGAAAGTTACTTTTAGAAGCGGTAAAAGAGTTTCAAGAGGGAAAATATCCAGAAATTACAGCAGAAAATTTTCATAGGTTTCACTAGTTATGATTGTAAAATTACATTCGATAGGAACTATAAAAACTCATTTTAAATCTCTTGAAAATATGCCGGTTCAACCTGTTGGAGGAAGAGAACATATTGGTAAGATAGTTATAAAAGATGAGTATAAGTTGGGCTTGAAAGATTTGGATGGATTTAACTTTATCTATCTTATATATCATTTTCATAGTGTAAAGGAGCATAACTTGACTCCGATACCTTTTAATGACAAAACAAATACACCGCGAGGAGTTTTTTCAACAAGAACTCCTGTTCACCCAAATAAGATAGGACTTTCTCTTGTTGAGTTAGTGGAAGTAAAAGAAAATATTGTCAAATTTAAAGGAGTTGATATATTGGATGGAACTCCTTTACTTGATATAAAGCCATATATTCAAAATTTTGATTATGTTAAAAATCCCACTTCTGGTTGGATGAAAGCATCGTTAGATGAAGTTAGCAAGAAAGTGTCGGATGATAGGTTTTTAGAGCTTCCTTCTATATTCTAAGATATTTTTTGCTAACATAAACACAAAATTGTAAAGGGTTCTTAAAGATGAAGATTCCAGTTCCTCATACACCGTATATTGCAAATAAAATAATTATCGACCTATTTAACTCTGGATATGTTACATTTTCAAGTGGTTTGGAAGATGCAAAAAAGATTGTTGCAGAAGTTATTTTTGAAGATTTGGATCAAGAGAGGAAACTTGAAGATAAAGTGGCTGAAATCCTAGAAGAAAATGAAGACAATATGGAGTTTATGCAAGTAGATAGAAGAGCCTTGTTTTGGATGATAAAAAAGAAAATGGCAAAAGATTATGATGTTATGTTAAACTATGAAGATAGATATAGCCAGTTAGCTCATAAAGTTATGGATAGACTTTGGCAAGAGGACAAGATGGATTATAAAGTAAGTGAAAATACGATAAAAAATATCATCTATGATGCCATAAATGGTTATAAAGAGAGCTTTGAAGTTATAGAAGAAAAGGTTTATGAAAAGATTTCAAATATGAAAAGAAAATTGATTCCCGGAACTGATGAGTATAACACTGTTTTTGAAAGACTTTATCGTGAAGAGTTAAAGAAAAAAGGGATGTTTTGATGCTGAGGGATTTATACATATATTTAGAAGATGGGATATATCTAAAAGCAAAAAGTTTTGGAGCAGACGGCACAAAAGTTGGTGAAGTAGTTTTTAACACATCTATGACAGGTTATCAAGAGATTATAAGTGATCCAAGCTATGCAGGGCAGTTTGTAGTTTTTACAATGCCTGAAATTGGAAATGTTGGATGCAATAAAAATGATATGGAAAGCTCTAAAGTTTGGGCAAGTGGTATGATAGTTAGAAATTATCAACCAAGATACTCAAACTTTAGAGCTGAAAAGTCTTTGGGTGAGTTTTTAGAAGAAAATAATTCTTTAGGTATTTGTGAAGTAGATACAAGATTTTTAACTAGGCATATAAGAGATAATGGTGCAAAGATGATGATAGCTTCTACTAAGATTAGCAGTAAAGAGGAGCTAAAAAGACTTTTAGAAAACTCTCCAAGAATAGAAGAGGTAAACTATATAAAACAAGTTACAACTAAAGAGAGTTATTATCATAATACAGGAAGTTGGGATGCTACAAAGCAAGAGTATAAAACTCCGTTAAAACTTGGAAAAAAAATAATTGTTATTGATCTTGGAGTTAAAAGAAATATACTAAATGAGTTGGCAGAAGTTGGCTTTGATGTTGAAGTTCAACCAGCAAACTTTGACGAGGAAGTTTTAATAACAAGATATAAATCAAAAGAGATAGATGGAGTTTTTTTAAGTAATGGTCCAGGAGATCCACTTGTCTTAAAAGAGGAAAGCAAAAAAGTAAAAAGACTTATAGAGGAAAAAGTTCCTATGTTTGCTATATGTTTAGGACATCAGCTTTTGTCTATATCTTTTGGATATGATACTTATAAACTTCCTTTTGGTCACCACGGAGGAAACCATCCAGTAAGAAATGAAAAAACGGGGCTTGTTGAAATAACAGCACAAAATCACAATTACAATCTTCCTCAAAGTATTGAGAAAATAGCAGAAATTACTCATAAAAATCTTTTTGACGGAACTATCGAGGGGGTAAAATACAAAAACTATCCTATTTTTTCGGTTCAGCATCATCCAGAAGCAAGTCCGGGTCCACACGAAGGCAGATATATTTTTAGAGAATTTTTTGAAAATATTTAATATATTTGATTTATAACTTCAAGCTCTTACAAATCAAAAACTAATGTTCTTGGTTTGTAAGAGTTTAGGTATTGAGTCATACTGTTTTTTGTTGATAAATCATTAATGTTTAAGCTGTTTTTTTAAAAAAACTTTGTATAATCTACTGTTCAATGTGACATATATGTGACAATCAAATTTTTTAAGGAGGTTTTAATGCAATCACACAATGCATTAGAGTATGATTATACGATAGCTAAATGGTTTATGTTTTTAGCTATCGTATTGGGTATTGTTGGTATGACGATAGGTGTGCTTATAGCTTTTCAGTTAGCATTTCCTGATCTAAACTACCTTTTTGGTGAGTATGGCACATTTAGTAGATTGAGACCACTGCACACTGACTCGGTTGCTTTTGGTTTTACACTAAGTGGAATTTTTGCTGGTTGGTACTATTTTGGACAAAGAATCTTAAAAGTATCAAATGCAGAATCTAAGTTTTTAATGCTAGTTAGTAAACTACATTTGATTACATATATTTTAGTAGTTGTAGGTGCAGTTGTATCTTTGCTTTTAGGATATACCACATCTAAAGAGTATGCAGAGTTTGAATGGCCAATAGATGCGATGGTTGTAGTTTCTTGGGTTTTATTTGGTATTCATATGTTTGGTATGATAGGACTTAGAAGAGAGAAGTATCTATATATCTCTATGTGGTATATGATAGCATTTTATGTTGCAATTGCAATGCTTTATTTATTTAATAATGCAGAAGTTCCAACCTATTTTCTTAGTGGTGGCATAGGTGATTGGTTTCATTCTGTATCAATGTATGCTGGAACAAATGATGCATTAGTTCAGTGGTGGTATGGGCATAATGCAGTTGCATTTGTGTTTACTACTCCAATTATTGCTTTGATATATTATTATTTACCAAAAGAGTCTGGACAAGCAGTTTACTCTTATAAGCTATCTGTCTCAGCTTTCTGGGGACTTATGTTTGTTTATCTTTGGGCTGGTTCGCACCACCTTGTTTATTCAACTGTTCCTGATTGGATGCAAACTTTAGGTGTTATTTTCTCAGTTGTTTTAATCTTACCATCTTGGGGATCAGCAATTAATATGCTTTTAACTATGAAAGGTGAATGGGGACAACTTCAAACTAATCCTTTAATCAAATTTATGATTCTTGCATCAACTTTCTATATGTTCTCAACATTAGAAGGACCTATTCAATCAATAAAATCGGTAAATGCTTTAGCACACTTTACTGACTGGATTCCAGGACATGTTCACGACGGAACACTTGGTTGGGTTGGGTTTATGATTATTGCAAGTATATTTCATATGGCTCCAAGAGTTTTTAAAAGAGAGCTTTATAGCAAATCGCTTATAGAGAGTCAATTCTGGATTCAAACTACAGGTATAGTTTTATACTTTAGTTCTATGTGGATTGCAGGTATTACTCAAGGTATGATGTGGAGAGCAACTGACCAATATGGTAACCTTGCTTATTCATTTATTGATACTGTTACAGTTTTACACCCTTATTATACTTTAAGAGCAGTTGGTGGACTTTTATATCTAATAGGTATATTTATGTGGGGTTACAATATCTATAAAACTGCAACAGCTGGAAGAGTGTTAGCGAAAGAACCTCAAAACGCTTCACCAATGGCATAAGGAGGAAAATAAGATGTTTCATTTTTTAGAGAGAAATCCGTTTTTATTTACAGTAGTGCTTTTTATAACAGTAGCTTTTGCTGGGATAGTTGAGGCATTACCTGATTTTGCAAAAAAGTCAAGACCTTTAGTTGGAACTAAGCCATATACTATTTTACAGTTGGCAGGAAGACATGTCTATATAAAAGATAGTTGTAATGCCTGTCATTCTCAACTTATTAGACCATTTAAATCAGAAACTGATAGATATGGGCATTATAGTTTGAGTGGTGAGTATGCATATGATAGACCATTCCTTTGGGGATCAAAAAGAACTGGACCGGATCTTCATAGAGTTGGTAACTATAGATCAACTGATTGGCACGAAAATCATATGTGGGATCCAACCTCTGTTGTTCCGGGGTCTATTATGCCGGCATACAAACATATGTTTAAAAACTTAGCTGATATAGATACTGCCTATGCAGAGGCTGTAACAGTAAAAAAAGTGTTTAATGTTCCTTATAATCAAAAAGGTATGCCAAAATTAGGGACATTAAAAGAAGCTAAAGCTCAAGCTTTAGAAGATGCTAAAAAAATTGCAGCTAATATGAAAAATAAAGCTGTAAAAGATGCTGTTGCAAATGGAAAAATACCACAAATAGTTGCCTTGATTGCATATTTAAATAGTTTAAAATAAGGAGAAAAAATGGAGTTTGATTTACATACACTTCAAACATATCAAGCATATGCATATTTGATATTATCTGCTATTTTGGTAGTAGTCTTTTACAGTTATATTTATCATATATATAGCAGTGAAAAAAAAGGTCTAAAAGATTATGAAAAATATTCTCAAATAGTGCTTGATGATGAAGTGACATCAACTCCGGTTGAAAAGCTTACTGCAAAAGAGAAGTGGGAGCTAGAGAAAAAGAAAAAAAAAGGAGATAAAGTATGAAGATAAATCTTTCTACAGATGTTGTTAATCAGCTCTCTTTAGTTGGTGCGGCTGCTATTATCCTTTTGACTGTTTTTGTTGCTGGTAAGTATATCAAACAGATCAAAACTGATACTGCAACTGGAGAACTTTCTGAAGAGAATTGGGATGGTATAGGTGAGTTTAAAAATACTATACCAACTGGTTTTGGGCTTAGTTATTTAGGAACGATTATTTGGACTATATGGTATTGGTTTTTTTCACCATATGCTGTAAATGCATACTCTCAGATAGGTGAATATAACGATGAAGTAAAACAATACAATGCTACATTTGAGAAAAAGTGGAAAAATCCTTCAAAGGATACTTTGATGGGTATGGGTGAGGGTGTTTACCTAGTAAACTGTGCTCCTTGTCACGGTATTGCAGGAGATGGTATCGATGGTAAAGCACAAGGTTTTGATAAAAGGATGACAGAGGCTCAAGTTTTAGCTGTTATAAAAAATGGACAAAATCAATTACATTATGCAATGGGACCAATGCCAGCGGGTATGGCTAGTGGTGATGGTGCAAAAGCTATTGCAAAATGGATAGCTAGTGGTATGAAAGGTAAAAAACCTGCTGCATTTGCGGCATGTGCTAGTTGTCACGGTGAAGATGGAAGAGGTAACAATGGTATGGCACCAAATTTAGCAGTATATGATGAGCCAACAGTTAAACATGTTTTAACAAATGGTAAAAAAGGAACTATTGGAACTATGCCATCATTTAAGGGGATGTTAACTGATGTTCAACAAAAAGCAGTAGCGACCTATTTACAGTCACTACAAGAGAAGTAAGGAGCAAAAATGGCAGAAAATACTTCAAGAAGATTATGTTTTAATATAAATGGACTTTTAGGTGGAATAATAGCTACAATATTATTGCTTTGTATTTATGGCTCTTTAATGTATTTGGCTATAAATGTGCAAGCTAATAATGCAACTACTTATTATGAGATAGTTGATGAGCAAAATATACCTATGACTTCTACCAAAACAGAAGCTAAGCACTATAAAATAGTAAAATAAGGAGTGTAAAATGGGTGATGCACTGTATTATATAACAGGGATTGGGTTAGTAGTTTTGGCTGCTTTGACAGTATGGATAGTTACAACTCCTGGTATGCACCTTTTTGTAGGTTAGCATAGTGATAAATATTATAAGAAAGAGGGTAGCTTTTGCTACTTTCTTTATACTACTTTTGACAAACTCTCTTTTTTCAAGTGGTTTTACTATTGTTAGTGATGAAGGTATTATTTTAGATAAGGCTATTGCTAAGATGAGAGAGATGGGTGATGAGCTTTATCAAAAAACTAAAGTTTCAACTATCATAGTTGCTAAAAAACATCTTGATAAAAAAGAGTTTTTGGATATTAAAAAAAAGTATATGACTAAAGCACAAGGTCCATATGTCCTTTGGATATTTTCAAAAACTTATGAAGATAGGAGTGATATAGGATTAAATCAAATGTTCAACTCTAAAGATTTAGATGATAAATTTGATAAAGATTCACTCTTTAGTCCTTTTACTGGAACTTTTACAAAGATTTTAACTTCTCATTCAAAGGTTGATTCAACTAGTGCAGCTTTTTTAAATGGATATGCTGATTTGGTAGATATGTTTGCTAAGTCATATGATGTAAAATTAAAATCAAGTATAGGTAGTAATAGCCTTATAATGGCAGATATTGTAAGATACATAGTTTATTCTATATTTATTTTTGTGATACTTCTTTTCATTAGAGAAAAATTAAAAAAATAAAAGGATTTATTTTGGATAAAAAAAAGAAAAACAAGGCATTACATTGGCCAATTGGTATTTTTTTGGCTATTGTAGCTGTAGTTTGTATGGGAATTTGGACACTTAATATAGCAAATAAAAATCCTGTTGTATTAGATGAATATTATTTTGATACATATCAAGATGTTGATCATAATTCTTATGAGATAAAGAAATCTCAAGAAGAATTTAATAAACGATATAAAATTAGTTATAATTTAGAAAAATTTAATATTGGAAATAATGCATTAAAAATAACTGTTACAACAAAAGATAATAAACCTATTGAAAATGCCAAAATAAGAGCTAAAATAACTAGACCTTTTACAAATAAACAAGATATAGATTTAAAGTTGATAACTTCTGAAAATGGAAATTATTTGTTTAACGACTTTAATATTGATAAAGTTGGAAGATGGCAAATATTATCAAAAGTTACTGTAGGAAAATATACATCTTTTACAAAAATTGATATAAATGCTACAAAGTAATACTTTAAAGTTATATCCCACTTCAAGAGCCATAAGAGTTGCTCTTGGATATTATAAAAATAAAAATCAAATACTTCCAAATTTTTTAACAATAGGTGAGTTTGAGCAAAAGATTGTAGTTGTAAAAAATAGGCACTTTATAGATGATGATACAAGAGTTCTACTTTTGCAAAAAGCTTGTGATTTTAACGAGTTTAAAAAGCTTCAAATTCCAAATGAATTTTTTACTTTTTTAAAAAACTCCTCATTTATTTTTAGTTTTTTAGATGAGTTAGCAAAAGAGGATGTTAGTATCGATGAACTTATACCTAGTGATACATATGCGGAGTATGAAAAGCATCTTAGTATATTGAAGTTGGTTAAAAAAAACTATATAAAACTCTTGGATGAAGAGGGGCTTTGTGATAAGCTACTTTTACCAAAACTTTACGAGTTAAATGAGGAGTATATAAAGAGCTTTTCAAAAATAATTTTAAATCTTGAAGGTTATATGAGTAGATATGAGATAGAACTATTTTTAAAAGTTTCAAAACTAACAAACTTAACTATAAACTTTCAAAAGGACCCCTTCAATCAAAAGATGTTAGAAAAACTAAAAGTTTTTGATAATTTAAATATTTATGAGATAAAAAATAACCCTAAAAAAATAGAGTTGGCATCTTTTAAAGATGAAGTTTTACAAGTAGCATTTATCAAGCAAAAAGTTTATGAGTTTTTAACTGATGGCATAAAACCTGAAGATATAGCCATAGTTTTACCCGATAAATCTTTTGCAAAGTATCTACAAGACTTTGATGATGAAAACAACTTTTACTATGCTTTTGGTTATGGATATGATACTACTAAAACTTACAAAAGGCTTGAAGCACTCTATCTTTACCAAGTAGAAAAAAGTATCGAAAATGAGTATCGTTTAAGAAGATATTTTGAAGATTTGAACTATCTTGATGATTTAAAAAAGAAGCCATATGATGAAGTATTAAAAGAGTTAAATTTTGAAGAAGATGAGATTTACAATGAAGAGTTTTATCTTTTTAAAAACCTTTTGGAAAATCTCAAAAACTTAAGCTTTGAAAAGGTTTTACATCTCTTTTTGAACAGGCTCTCAAAAAGGGCGATAGATGATCAAGGTGGTAAGATAACAGTTTTAGAGGTTTCCCAAACAAAAGGAGTTAAGTTTAAAGCTATAGTTATCCCAAACTTCAACGAAACAAAAGTTCCAAAAGCCATAAAAAAAGATATGTTTATAAACTCATTTGTTAGAGCTAAAGTCGGACTCCCAACTATAAATGATAAAACAAATCTACAAAAACAACTTTATCAAAATATCATCTATAAAGCAAAAAGATGTGCAATAAGTTATGTTGAAAATGAGCAAAATGCACCTTCAAGATTTTTAGAAGAGTTGGATTTGGAATTTCAAAAAGAAAAAAAGGAACCCAAAAAATATTTAGAACTTTTTTTTAACTCTAAAAACAAAGTCTTTCATCTTGATAAAGAGAGTATCATTTTAGAGTATGATTTTACAAAAGTAGAATTATCATCAACTAGGTTAAAAACCTTTTTGGAGTGTAGAAGAAGATACTACTATTACTATATAAAAAAGATAAAAGAGCATACTATCCCAAGTGAAGAGATAACAGTTCATATGATAGGACAAAAGATACACTTAGCTTTAAAAAATCTCTATCACGATAAAAAAGCATACTTTAGTGAAAAAGAGTTGATGCTGGATTTGAAAAAAGAGTTATATAAAGATATTTATCAAGATGAAGTGCTAAAGTTTCATATGGATTTATGGCTTACAAAGCTAAAAAGTTTTGTAAAAAATGAGATAAAAAGATTTAGTGAGGGATATAAAATAAAAAAGCTTGAAAAGAGTTATAAAAAACTATATAACGGTTTTATGCTAGTTGGGCAGATAGATAGGGTAGATGAAAAAGAAGATGAGTTGTATGTGCTTGATTATAAAACGGGTAAGATAACTAAGCCTACTTCAAAAAGTTTAGAAAAAGAGACAAACTTTCAACTTCAGTTTTACAAAATCTTGACAGATGCAAAACTATCGGCTTACTACGATTTAAATAGTGCTTTAGTAGTAGAGGAAAATCTCTTTGATGAAAAGTTGGAGCTTTTAGATAGTAAGTTAGAAGGGCTAAAAGAAAAAGAGATAGATTTTTATAAAACTGAGGAGTTAAAAAGGTGTGAATACTGTCCTTATAAGCTTATTTGTGGAAGTAGTTTACGATGAAAAGAAGTTATAACACAAAATTGTGAGCAAAAGGAAATGGATTGATACTTGATAATGAAAATAGTAATAAAAAAGTATATGAATGGCTTAGAGATTATACAAGTGAAGGTAGTTTAGATGCGATAACAGGTTATTTTACCATAGGAGCTTTAGGTTATTTATCACAAAAAACAAATGAAAAAATCAATAAATACAGATTTATTTTGGGTGATATTGTAAATACTGAACAACAAAAAAATTATACGATCAATTTATTAAATGAAGATATTAGTATTGAAGCATCTTTAAAATTAAAAAGCTTGGCAAGAGAAGTAGTATCTTTTTTAAAACAAAACAAGGTAGAGGTAAAGACATTGGAACCAAATTTTTGCCATGCAAAAGCTTATATATACAATGATAAAAAAGATGAAAGACTAAAATATTTTATATCAGGAAGTTCAAATCTTACAGAAGCTGGAATCGGTTTAAAACAAACCAATAATGTAGAACTAAATATTGCAAAAACCGGAGATAGTAATCAATTTAGAGCTTTAGTGAAATGGTTTGATGAGCTTTGGAATAAACCTCAAGCACATTATAAAAAAACTGTTAGATTGGATGATGGAAAAACAAAACAACAAAATTTTAAAGAGTATTTGATAGAGCAAATTGAAAAAATATTTATAGAGTATTCCCCAAAACAACTTTACTATAAAGTTTTATTTGAATTATTTGGTGAAGAACTTTTAAAAGAGCAAGAGGATCCAACTTTTAACAGAGAAATTGGAAAGCTTGAAAATAGTGTTATATATCAAACATTGTATCCTTTTCAAAAAAAAGGAGTTTTAAGTCTTATAAAAATGCTTCAAAACTATAACGGTGCGATTTTGGCTGATGCTGTTGGACTTGGTAAAACTTGGAGTGCATTGGCAGTTATGAAATATTTTCAACTTCAAGGCTATGAAAATATACTTTTATGTCCTAAAAAACTTCAAAACAATTGGCAACAATATTTAAAAAAAAGAGGTTCTCTTTTTGAGTCTGACCAATTTGATTTTACAATAAGATTTCATACAGATCTATTTGAAAAACGATTAGAAAAAGATGGATTAACTATAGCAGATTATTTTCAAAGTGATAAACCAAAATTGTTAATAATAGATGAGAGTCACAATCTAAGAAATGCAAAATCAAATAGATATAAGTTTTTAGTAGAAACTATTTTGAAAAAAAATCAAAATATAAAAGTTTTACTTTTATCTGCAACACCTATAAATAACTCTCTTATAGATATAAGAAATCAATTTAAACTTATGACAAAGGATAATGATTATGGTTTTTATGACTCACTTGGTATTAATAGTATAGATGGAATTTTTAGAAGATCACAAGCAGTTTTTAACAGATGGATAGAATCTGATAATAAACATATAAGCACTTTTATAAAAGAGTTGCCTTCTGATTTTTTTAGACTTACAGACTCTCTAACTGTTGCAAGAACGAGAAAAATGATAGATGGTTTAAAGTTTCCAAGAAAACACACTCCAAAAAATATTTATGTAAGTCCGAAAAATATAGGAGATTATCAAACTTTCACAGAGCTTTTTGAAAACTTGCCACCAAAACTTACTGCATATAAACCAGCCTTTTATATAGAAGATGATACAAAAGATGTTACAAAAAATGAAATGTTAAGAGATAAAGCACTTGTTAAGATGATATATATGCTCTTAGTTAAAAGATTTGAATCATCGTGGATATCATTTTATGAGACAATCATAAAAATTCAAGAATATCATAAAAATATCTACAATTTAGCAATAGAGTATAAACAAACTAAAAAAGATAGTTTAATAACACCAAATAGTGAAGAGTTTGATGAAGATGATGATTTTAGTATAGGAAAAAGGGAGATTAAACTTTCAAAAATAGATGGATGTGGATATTTAGATAAGTTTATAGAGGATTTAGAGATTGATATAAAAAGTATGGAAAAACTTATAACCAACCTTAAAACTTTTAACTTAGAGATAGAAAAAGAGAAAACTCACAACTCAAAAGATGAAAAACTTGAAAAACTTATAGAGATAGTAAACAAAAAAAAATATAAAAAGATGATAATTTTTACAGCATATACAGATACAGCTTTGTATTTGGAAAAAGAATTGAGAAAAAGAGGAGTTAAAAAACTTGCATTGGTTCATAGTAATACAAAAGAGTATGAAACTGTTTTGCAAAGATTTGCCCCATATACAAAACTTTATAAAGAGAAACATTGGGGTAAATTTAATGGCAAAAGTTATGAAGAGTGGAGAGAGTGGATAGCCAAAAATCACCCAAAAACAAAGGAGTTATTGGATAATCCAATAAATATTTTAATCGCCACAGATGTATTAAGTGAAGGGCAAAATCTACAAGATGCAAATATGGTTGTAAATTATGATATTCATTGGAATCCAGTTAGAGTAATCCAAAGAATGGGTAGAATTGATAGAATAGGCTCACCAAATGATAAAATTTATGGGGTAAATTTTTGGCCTTCAAAAGATATAAATAGTTATTTAGGGCTTCAAGATAAAATAGAGCAAAAAATGGCAACTATGAAAATCGTAGGAAGTGAAGTTGATACCAACTTTACAGAGGAGTTAAAAAATATAGCAGAAGATGAAAATCTTGAAAAAAGACAGATTGAAAAGATGTTAAAACATATGCAAACTTCTTGGGAAGATATAGAAACAAATGACGAATCACTTGGTTTTAATGACTTGTCATTGGAAAAATTTAGACAAGATTTATATGACGAGTTACAAAAACAGAGTCATTTTTATAAAAATATGCCAAGAGGGGTATTTACTGGATTTAAAAGTTTAAACAATTTAAAAAACACACCTGCAATTATTGCCCTTTTAAAAAATAGAGCAAATTCACAATTTGAACTTATATTTATTGATAAAAATGCAAATAAGATATTAAGCAATCAAAAAGAGATTTTAGAGTTTTTAGAGTTTCATAAAAATCAACCGCGAGAAGTTGATAAAAATATAGATCAAGGCGATGAAAAAGCTTTAAAAACTTTGCATAATATGATTCAAAATTGGATAAAATCACTAAGTAAAAAAGAGATTGTTGATAACAATGGTGTAGTCAAAGAAACAGCAGGAAGTAAAACAGTTGATGTTTTAAATAAACTAAAAATTGGTCAAAAAGATGCAATCAAAAAAATCAAACAAAATCAAAAAATAGAAGATGAGTTTGATGTAAAAAATTATGATTTAATAGTTTGGTTTATAGTTAAAGGGATAAATGATGATTGAAACAATAAAAAAATTTAAAACAGAAAATTTATATAAAGCAAGTAGAGAGTTATTAGAAAATTTAGGGATAAAAACAGACGAAATCACCTCAACCCCCATAGCAAGAGAGGATATATTTCCTCAACCTATAAAACAATTTGAAAATGTAAAAGATATTTATATAATTGGATTGGTGGGGGATTCAAATCTTAAACTATTACAAAAAAAGAGATATGAAGGGATTTTAGTTTTTGCAGTGGAGTTGGATACTTCAAATCCAACAAGAAAAATGTTAGCTGACATCTCAAGAGCTTTTAATAAAGAGTATCACTATACCCCTGTAATTGTGTTGTTTAAATATGCCAATAAACTCTCACTCTCAAACACTCAAAGACAGCCTTATAAGATAGCAAAAGAGGGAGAAAAGGTTGGTAAAGTATCGATTTTAAGAGATATAGATATAGATAATCCCCATAGTGGGCATATCAAAATTTTAGAGGGTATGAAAATACCGCCACATATCAACACTTATGAAACACTTTATAACTATTGGCAAGAGGTTTTTGATATAGAACTTTTACAACAAAGTTTTTATGATAAATTATTTGTCATTTTTGAAAAACTTGTAGATACATTGAAATATCCAGAAAATGATTTTGATAAAAAAGCAGAATTTATAGTTAGGCTTATTGGTAGGATTATATTTTTAAAATTTTTAGAAAAAAAAGATGTTATTCCACAAGATAAATTTAAATTTAAAGAAAATTATTACCATTTTATATTGGAGCCACTATTTTTTGAAATCTTAAATACTCCAATAAAAAAGAGAGATTCTTTGCTTTTAGAAGAAAATGACAAAAATTTCCCTTTTTTTAATGGTGGGCTTTTTGATCCTCATAATTATGATTATTATGTGGGATCTTTTTTGAGTGTTTTAAAAGTTGATGAC
>CAZUPK010000044.1:0-4802 GCA_964622255.1 uncultured Campylobacterales bacterium | reverse complement strand
ATTTAAAAGATAGACCATATTTCCCAAAAAGATAAGGAAGATTTTTCTAAACTTTTTAGGAAAAAGCATAATAAACTTCTCCAACAATAAAACTAAATAATATTCTACCTTATATTTTATCATAAGCCTATGATACTATTTTTTATCTAAAATACTCTTTTTAACACTCTCTTTGTCCTTTTTGTTTTTGCTAAAAAAAAGTAACTCTACTCTTCTATTTTTTGCTTTACCTTCTGGAGTATTATTTGATGCTATAGGATCATATCCGGCTTTTCCACAAGCTGTCAAAAACTTTGGATTTACCCCATCTTTTATAAGTTCTTTTACAACTGATACCGCTCTAGCAGTTGATAATTCCCAGTTATCATTAAACTCCGAAGTATTTATAGGTATATTATCGGTGTGACCGATTACATTTAGATAGATATCTTTTGGAAGCTTATCTATGATAAGAGCTATTCTTTTTAAAAATAAAAAAGCATCATCATTTGTAATTTTTGCTTTTGCTTTTTCAAAAAGTATATTTGCCGGAAGTCTTATCATAAAACCATCTTCACTCTCTTCTAAAGTTACTTCGCTCCCACTGGCACTTTTTAATATCTCATTTACTTCAATTATAGTTTGTTTTATACCTTTTATTTGTTTTATACTTCCCATTTCATTTTGTATAGAGGTAGTAACTTGTAGTTGTTTGTGTTGAACCTCTGTTGAATTTTCACCATCAAGAACACTCATAGCTCCTTGTAAACTTCCAGCTGCCTCTTGAACTTTTTTAGCATCCATAGTTGACATAGATAAAAGCAAAACAAAAAAACATAGTAAAAGACTCATAAGATCTCCAAAAGCAGCTAACCAAGTTGGAAGACATTTAGAACAGTCAGGACACTTTTGTTTTTTAGCCATCATTTATCTCTACTTATCAAACTGACTCTCCCTATCTGTGGGATTTAAAAATGCAAATAATTTAGTTTCGATATTTCTTGGATTGTCTCCAGCTTGTATTGCCATAATTCCTTTTACTATGATGGTTTTAAGGTTTACTTCATCTTTATCTCTTAGTGTTAAAATATTTTCTATGGGAGTTCCAAAAACATTTCCAATGATTGCACCATACATAGTTGTTAAAAGGGCAACTGCCATAGCAGGACCAATAGCTGCAGGATCGGCCATATTTAAAAGCATAGCAACAAGTCCGATCAAAGTTCCTATCATACCCATAGCTCCTGCAAAACTTGCTATTTGTCCAAATATCGAGGCATTATCAGAATGTCTTGAACTCATTTGATCTATATCATTTTCAAGTATCTCTTTTATAGCATCCGGCTCAACTCCATCTACTGCTAATGAGAGTCCTTTTTTTAAAAATTCATCTTCTTCATTTTGCAAATCATCCTCTATACTAAGGATTCCCTCTTTCCTAGCCTTTATAGCATACTCTATGATATTTTTCACAGTTTTTTTCGGGTCTATTTGAGGCGGTTTTATAGCAACCATAAATACTTTTCCGATTTTCTTAAGTTGTTCAGGTCTAAACCCTATAAGTAGAGTTCCCATAGTTCCACCAAAAACAATTATTATAGATGGAACATCTATATATGGTCCTATTCCCACCCCCATTGCCATAGAAACAACAAGTAGCAACATGGTTAAAACAAGACCAATAACACTACCTAAATCCATAAAATTCCTTTAAAAATAAAGGAACCTCCAAAAACCTAGATAGTCCATAGAAGACAAAGAAGACATAAGTTTTTGTAAGAGAAATTTGCAGGACTAACCGTGCAGCTAATTTAAAAAATTTATCTTATGAAAGATTGTGCCTTCTTTGCCTTCCCCGGGCTTTGAGAATTTGTCCATATTTTTTGCTATAACTCCTTGACTATGAACAAACTGTCAAAGCTATGAACCATTTAGGTTTTTAGAGGTTCCCATAATAAAATCTAAACTTATATCGGTAAAATTAATGAAATATTTAGAGAACTTAAATAAAAAAAATTGAAAAGGCTTAACCTATGAATCTATCAATAATCATTTTAGCTGCCGGAAAAGGAACTCGTATGAAAAGTTCGCTTCCTAAAGTTTTGCATAAGATAAGTGGATTTGAGATGCTTTACTATTCTATAAAAGAGGCAAAAAAGTTAAGTGATGATGTAACGGTTGTTTTGTATTATCAAGCCAAACTTGTAGAAAAAAAGATGAGAAAATACTTTGATGATGTTAAGTTTGTTTTACAAGACCATAAAAATTATCCCGGTACCGGTGGAGCTGTTATGAAGATAAAGACAAACTATGACAAAATACTTGTTTTAAATGGAGATATGCCTCTAGTTGAAACTGAGGAGTTAAAAGGCTTTTTAAAAAGTGATGCCAATATAGTTATGAGTGTTATAGAGCTTAAAAATCCAGATGGTTACGGAAGAGTTATCATAGAAAATGGTGAAGTTAAAAAAATAGTTGAACAAAAGGATGCGACTAGTGATGAGCTTAAAACAAAGAGTGTAAATGCTGGAGTTTATCTTTTTGATAAAAAGATATTTCAAAACTATCTACCGAAACTATCAAATGACAATGCACAAAAAGAGTATTATATAACCGATCTTGTAGAGATGGCAAAAAAAGATAACCTAAAAATTGTGCCGTTTTTTGTAAAAGAGGAAAATTTTAAGGGAGTAAACTCCAAAAAAGATTTAGTTGATAGTGAAATTATTATGCAAAAAAGAATAAAAGAGAAATTTATGAAAGAGGGTGTTATCTTTAGACTGCCTGAAACTATTTATATAGAAAGTAGTGTTGAAATAAAGGGAGAGAGTATCATAGAAAATGGAGTCTCCCTTTTAGGAGATACAAAGATAATAAACTCTCACATAAAAACAAACTCAGTTATAGAAGATAGCATTATAGAAGATAGCTCTATAGGACCTATGGCAAGAATCCGACCTGCTTCAAAACTTAAAGATACTCATATAGGAAACTTTGTCGAAGTTAAAAAAAGCACTCTAAAAGGAGTAAAAGCTGGACATTTAAGCTATCTTGGAGATAGTGAAATAGATGAAGGAACAAATATAGGCGCTGGAACTATAACTTGTAACTATGATGGAAAAAATAAATATAAAACAAAAATAGGCAAAAATGTCTTTGTAGGAAGTGATACTCAGTTGGTAGCTCCTGTTACTATAGAAAATGATGTCATAATAGGTGCTGGAACAACTGTTACAAAAGATGTAAAAGGTGGAAGTTTAGCTATAAGTAGAACTCCTTTAAAGATTGTGGAAGGTTTTTTTAGAAAGTTTTTTGGATGAAAGAGAATTTTGTTGGTTTATATGTGGTAGAAGATTTGTCAAAATAGGAATATAGATGTTAAAAAATAAAAATATTTTAGTTGGAGTTACAGGAAGCATAGCAATATATAAGTCTTTAGAGCTTATAAGAGAGTTTGTAAAAAATGGTGCAAATGTTAGAGTTGTTATGAGTGAAAGTGCTAAGAGATTTATAACACCTCTAACTTTTGAAGCTTTAACAAGAGATGAAGTTTTAAGTGAAGATAGTGAAAGTTGGGCAAGTGACAAAAATCATATAGATATAGGAAAGTGGGCAGATATCTTTGTGATAGCTCCTGCAACCGCAAATACTATAAACAAACTAAACCATGCTATAGCGGACAATCTTTTACTTCAAAGTGCTTTAGCTTTTACAAAAACTATCATCCTAGCTCCATCTGCAAATACTAACATGTATAAACACAACTCAACAACAGCAAGTTTAAAAATGTTAAAACTTTTAAACTATAAAATTGTAGAACCTCAAAAAAAACTACTTGCTTGTGGGGATGAGGGAGTAGGAGCCTTAGCTGATGTAAAAGATATATTTTTTGCTACTGCAAGAGAGCTTTTAAAAGAGGAGTTTTGGATAAATAGAAAAGTAGTAGTTAGTGGTGGCGGAACGATAGAGAGGATAGATGATGTTAGATATATATCAAACTTTTCAAGTGGAAAGATGGCAAACTCTATCGCTTTAGCACTTTACTTAAAAGGAGCAGAAGTTTGTTTAGTAACTACAAGAAAAACTCACAAATTACCAAATAAGATATATACCTTAGATGTAGAAAGTGGTGAAGAGATGAGTGAATATTTGACTGACTGCATACGAGTTGCAAAAAAAGGTGTTATGACAACAGCTACTTTGATGGATGATAGTGTGCCTAAACTTATACAGAAAAAACCATATCTTTTTATGGTTGCAGCAGTTGGAGACTATAAGCCAAAATTCCCTCAAAAAGGAAAACTAAAAAAAGATATCTTAGCAGATGAATGGGAGTTAAAACTCACAAAAACTAAAGATATAGTTGCCAATTTAAACAAAGATGGTATCATAACAGTAGCTTTTAAAGCTGAGATGGATGAGAAAAATGCGAATATAAGTGCTAGAAAAGCTTTAGAGAAAAAAGGTGTTGATGCTATATGTTTAAACTATGTAAGTAAAAATAGTTTTGGAAGTGATGAAAATGAGATAATTTTTATCACTAAAAATGGTGAAAAAGTGATAGAAAAAAGATCGAAAATAGAAGTTGCTAAGAAAATAGTAGAGTTTTCAAAAGAGCTTGAGTGCTGGTCGGTAAAGCCATATGGTAACCACCCTTGATGAAAGGATTAAGCTTTTCATCGAGAATACAAGTAGGGAAATCCAAGATACTTTTTGAAAGTGTAGCATATTTTATATTTTCCTCTTCTTTAATTATTTCAAAGGGTGTTTTATTACCCTTATAACTGTTTTTTCTCATAACATTGAAACCCCACTGATAAGCC
>CAZUPK010000043.1:0-16907 GCA_964622255.1 uncultured Campylobacterales bacterium | reverse complement strand
CAAAAAATTTACCTCATAGGTAAAATCACTCATCTATCGATAGTAGGAAGATTTATTTTTATTTTTAATAAACTTTCAAATTCCGGTATTCCTATAGTTGATTCATTGACAATTTCAAAAAATGCTATTGATAATTTATATCTTAAAGATAAATTATCTCAAATCGTTCAATCAATAGAAGATGGAAAATCATTAGCACAAAGTTTTAAAGATAGTGGAGAATTTGAACATATGATACTTCAAATGATAAAATCGGGAGAATCAAGCGGTTCTTTAAATCTTATGCTGGAAAAAATCGACAAATATTATAACACAAAGTATAATGAAATTATAGATAACATATCAACATATATAGAACCTATAATGATCTTTTTCATAGCGATATTTTTACTTATTATGGCTTTAGGTATTTTTTTACCAATGTGGAGTATAGCCGATATTGTGTCATAAATAACTAAAGGAAACCTCCAAATTTTCCAATTTTCCAACAAAATCTCCATAGTTTTTAGAAAAAATTTATCTTAAATGTTATTATGTATTTTAATATTTTTATAAGTTTTTTTTGTTATAATCCTGCTCTCTTTTATAGAGAACTTTAGATTTGTGGCAGGGTAGCTCAGCTGGTTAGAGCGCTGGTCTCATAAGCCGGAGGTCGGGGATTCAAGTTCCCCCTCTGCTACCATTTAAGACTTCTGTGATTTAGGATTTTCAAACACTTTTCAATAAGAAACAGGTAACTTTTTTAAATATTTCTTTGTCAAAATATATAGTTTTTGACAAAAATTAGGGTAAACGAAGGACATCTTTTTTCAAAGAGATAAAAAAATACATTTTTGATTATATCAAACAGAAAAACAGGCTTAACAAAAGAAACAAAAATTGCTTAGGATAGATTATGCTAGAATTAAAAGAGCATAACACAATAGAGAAATTAAAAAAATAAGAAAAACAAAAGATGGTCATTATCTATTGCGAATAGAATATATTTTGCCAAGAAAGGAGGGATTAAGACCAAATAAAATAGAAGATTGTTGCCTAACCCCTCTTATTTTTCTATTTAACTTCCTAAAAGATGAACTAAAAGATTAAGTTCTCATTCAAAAAGCCGATATACTGGCAACTAAAAATCATTTAAGAGGTAAAAATGATTCAACTATACATAAAAAATGCTATAAAAGATATAGAACAACTTATAGATTTAACAAAAAAAGATATCAGAGATATTCAGGATGCAAACTATGATAATATATCTAAAAGAGTTACAAAAAAAAATCACTTAGCAATCTCTTTTGAAACACATAAATCGCTACTAGATGATGAACTTTCAAAAAAAGCAAAAAATAACCCTTTAGAAAACACACTCGACAACAGCGACCGAAAACTTCTAGAAGAGTTAAAAACCAAACTATCCAAACTTAAAAAGAAAAACAGAGAATATGCAAAATACATAGTAAAACTAAGCAACTTTTACACATCTTTATTCGATAGAACACCCAAATCAAGCCACAACAGCTACAAAATAGCAGATAGAGAACCGGCAACTATACCCACAGCAAGTGTATAACAAGCAACCTCAACCTTTTAAACATAAATCACAACAGACTCAATATCCACCAAAGCCACCGTTGCCATCCAATCCATCTCCAAACACTTAAGACCAAAGCAACAAGCCAAAGAGACAAAAACTCTTTGACTTAAAAAAAAGCTTACTTAACAGCGGCCTCTTTAGTATCAACAACTACCGGTGCCGGTGCTGGTTTTACAACTACCGGTGCTGGTGCTGGTTTTTTAGCCTCACAACTTGGAGTACAACCCGAAACCAATGCAGCCACTGCCACTACCAAAACACTTAGAACTACTCTTTTCATCCTACATCCTTTCGTTTGAAATTTAATACAAGGGTAATTATACAAAAAAAATTGCATAATGACAAGCTTTTTCTATTAACTTTGATATTAATTTTTATTTTTAAGATATTATAAAGTTATTTTTTTAACAAGTAGCTTACTATGCATAGTTTTATTATCTATTTTCTCAGCCTTGATGTTACCTTTTGTAACTTCAGCCTCTTTATAACCAAAATCCCTTTCTAAGTGCTAATCTATACCATATTTCAGCCAGTCAGTTGATTTTTCTAATCAAAGCTTAAAATATTTTTTTTAATTATTATTTAGTCATATAAAAAAATGTCGATAATACAATCAAGGAGAGCTTTATGAAAAGATTTATATTTTTATTTCTAATACCTTTAATACCTTTTTTTCTTATAAACTGCGGTGGAGGTAGTTCTACTGAAAATAGTTTTGATAAAAACCTCCCAACGATGAGTTCTAATAGAGTTTCTTATGATATTTGGGATTATATTGTGCCAAGTGGTTTTATATCTGGTAAATCAACATCCTCACAAAGCTTGGATGGCACAACATATAGAGCTACTTATAGAATTATCGGACCAAATAATATCGTTGAAGAGATACCAGAAAATGCTACTGATGAAAAAGTTGTATATGAAGAAAACAATAATACCATTTTAGTAAAATTTTATAAAAACAATAATTTAACTTATTCATATAATATAAATAGAAGTGTTAAGGTAGGAAAACAAATCGTAGCAAATTCTTCCTGTATGTTAGCAAATCATTATGATTACAAATACATCAATGGAACAAAATATATAGATGTTATAGAAATAGCTTGTGGAAAACATAAAGGCTACTACTCAAAAAGATACGGAGAAATCTATCAAGAGTAACTTTACTTCCCTTTTTAGCTAAAAGTATGGAGGGTAAAAACCCACAAGCTCCACCTCCAACTATGACTATATCATCTATACTCTGACTATTTTACAAACTTCTTCATCATCTTTAAAATCTATTAGTATCTTTTTAACTCTCTCCTGCCAAAGCTCACCAAAAGCTTTTTTCTCCCCTTCAGATGCTACTCCACCTAAAACTTTTTGCATAAGCTCTTGCATCAGAGGATTTCCCGGCACTTTTTTATGATCATAAAAAACATCAACACTCTCATCACTATCAAGCCTTGTAAATCTCACACTTGAAGATATGTTTGAGTTAAAAAACATAAGATTTACTCTTGAGTGTTTTCCACCAAGTCCTTTAAAACCACTTACCTCAGTAGCCCCAGTTATGTTAGAAATAACACTTGCGATAACTCCTATAACTCCTTCACTCTCATCCTCTTTAAACTCCACTTTTATCTCTCCACGAACTGGTAGAGAGTTTGGATATAAAACTTTCAAAGCTTTTAAAGTCATAAGATAAGCTATGGCAACCGTCGGACAACTATGTCCTGCCATCTTTACAATGGAAAGGTATTTTATCTTTATAAGTCCGTCTTCAAAAGTTCCTAAAACTTCACTTAAAGGATCTTTCAACTCCATCTCTTCCACTTCATCAAAAAACTTCGGATAACCGCTCATATCTCAACCTCCCATCGCCTTTTTTACCTCATCACTTGCCATAGAGGCATTCCAAGCCGGCTCCCAAACTATATTTACATTTGCTTTCTTTACACCATCAACCCTCTCTATCGCATCTTGAACCCACTGTCTTATAAGCTCATGTAAAGGACAACCTCTAGTTGAGAGAGTCATATCTATATTTACAACATCTCCATCTATCTCTATCTTATATATAAGTCCCATCGAATAAACATCAAACCCAACCTCAGGATCTATAACCGTTTTTATCGCTTCTATAACCATTTCTTCTGTAACCATTTTCTTCTCCATTTTCAATTCTCAGTCTCATAAACCAGTGTATAATACATATTTTTTATAACCATCCCAGCTCCCACGACTAAACTCAAAGTTGCTAAAACAAAAAGATATTTCCACTCAAAAAATAGTGCTACACCACTCAAAAGTGTTCCATAAAGTGTAACAGTAAACTGTTTTTCTGCTAAAGGTATAATAACCATATCATTTAACATAGGAACTTTTTGCTTTCCAACAAGTGGAGCAAATCTTTGATACCATACCAAAAATGGAAGTATCTTATAGATATGTCCCACCATAATATTTACCAAAAATCCAAAAAACAGAAAAAATCCACCAAGCAGATAAAATCTATGAGCATCAAACACAGCACCTATGGCAAATATAACTATACTTCCTATCAAAAACCAAAATGATGCTATCATATTTTTAGCCCAAAAATCTATCTCTTTTCTTACTTTTCCCTGCCAGATTATATAGCACTGATAGATAAAAAGTCCAACCGAAACTGCTATCATAATGGATGCTAAAGTCTGAAAAATCCCCAACATATAAAGACCAGTTCCAGCAACTATAAAGTAAAAACCCTTATCTATCCACTTTGTGTCAAAACCGTGCGAAAGCGAAAACATAGGTATAAGCACAAGTGCCACTCCCATAATAGTCATCATAACATAACCAAACAACACCCCAACGATGTGAGGTTTTACTATGCTTAGCATATCTATGGATAAAAAGCCATATTTCATATTAAGTGCTGCTATAAATCCGTAAGTAACTGCAAAAAACAAAAAGACATTTGATGCAAAAATATACTTTGCAGAGATACTCCACTCCTCTATGTTTTTATATGTTAAAAAAATATTTAGTGCAAATATAATCATAGAGATATAAACAAGCATCGCTCCATACGGCAAAAGCCCCAAATACTTATCTTCAAAAAAGAAGCTAAATGCCATCATAGAAAGTCCAACCACATATATATAAAACTGTATATATGCAAAATCCTTTGAAAAAAGCGGTATTTCCAAGATAACTGGAACTAACTGATACATAGCACCAAAGATTATCATCATAACAAAACCCAACAAAAATAAGTGTGAAAGAGCTGCGATAGTTGAGCTAACAAAAAAACTATCAAGATAGTTAGCATAAAACGGTAACACAAAAGATGTTACCGCATAAAAAAAACCACCCGCCAACATAAAGTGAGCCACCAAGTTAAATGGTGGTGCCATCTCTGTTGCTAACTGTTTTGCCATCTGTTAATGTCCATCACAAGTTGAATCATCAAGATTTGCTTTTTCACTAGCACCTTCACGATATGTAAAAGTTAGCCTAACTTTCCCACCATCTATATCCTCTTTTTCTATATCATAGCTTTCTCCTATCTTATCTAAAAGTCCCATAGGAGTTTTATGATTTATCATAATAACTTTAGTATCTTTATCTATAAACTTCAGTGCTGTCATAGCATTTACCATAGGCTCAGGTGGTCCACATTCACTCGTATCAAACTCTATAACTCTTCCCTCTTCACCTTTATACTCAAAAAACGGCACTGTAGCACCCTCAACTTGTAACTCTTTTTTCTCCATATTTTCCCCCTTACAAAAAATTTCTAAGTTGTATAGCAAACCATAGTATCACAAGATTTAAGAAAAATATCATCATCGAAGTCACTCTTGAGATGATCTTTTCTTTTTGAGTTCTCTCTCTTCCATAAGCTTTAAAAGAGATGAACATATGAACCACAGTTGCAAAGGTTATCAAACCAACTAACACAAGCTTACTACTAACTATAGTAGCAAACTCACTTGCATTTCCCAAAACTTCTAATAATCCTTTATCATACAACATATATGTCCCAGTAGCTAAAAGCACCACCAAAACAACACTCTCAAAATATCCATAAAGCGGCCCTATATAGTAGTAAACTGTTTTTTGAGCCTCTTTGTCTCTTAGAGCTATACCCAAAACAAAAAGAAGCATCGAACCACCAATCCAACTAGATGCCGCCCATAAATGTAGATAAAAGATTATATCAGACATATCTTATCCTATTTAGTTTCACTGGTATGTTATAGTATTTTGAACAAAAAATTGTTGATTTAAGTCAAGAAAGGTTGTAAACTACTCAATCTCCAAAGAAGATTGGACTTCTTGCTTCTTGACATACTCCCCACACCTAAAGGCAGGGGATTCTAGCTTTAGAACAAGACTTGCCTACTTACACAGGTCTTAGAGTCTCTATACCAAGAGTTGATACCCTAACTCTACAGATGTTTATAGCAACATTTAAATCTCTCAAATGTTTCGTTTTACATTTAGAACACTGCCGTATCCTTGTTTTTAAATCTAACTCATTTAAAACATATCCGCATTTAGAGCAGGTCTTAGATGATGGATAGAATTTATCTACCTTGATTAGATTTGTTTTATACTCTAAGATATTTACAAACTCACTAAATGCATAGTCACTTATTTTTCTACCCCATAATCTTTGCATAGATTTGATATTTAAATCTTCTCAAGAATAGACAACATTTCTATTTGATTTATATTTTACTGTATCTTTCATACAAAGTATTATGACATATTTTGAAATATAATAAACAAATATAATAAACAAAGTATTGTTTTTAGTTTATATTGATATAAGTATTTTTAAGTAAAATTACATTTACCTTTAATATGAGGGATAACTATGAGGTTATTTATACTGGTATTTTTTATAACTTTTTTAGATGCAAAATCTTTACAAAATTTATCATTAAATCAAGCTCTTAAGATTGTTGAAAAACAAAATATAGAGATAAATATAGCAAAGTTTGATGAAGATGTTGCCAAGCTTGGGATAAAGGTAGCAAACGGATACAGCTTTGGTAAGCTAGATGCTACTATTATGGGACTTAGAAGCAATGATGCCGGAAATGTTTTTGGTTTCAAACTTCAAAGAAGAGAGGCTAGTTTTGCTGATTTTGGTTTTGATGAATTTTTATATCATTGGCAAGCACAAAGTCCTCCAAATGTTTTACTCTCAACACAACCTAAAAGATTAAATTATCCCAAAGCTATAAATCACTATGATGCAAAACTTACTCTTGTGATACCTTTGTATGTTGGTGGAAAATTAAGCTCTTATAAAAAAATAGCCAAAGAAATGAAAAATATGGCTACTATTGATAAAAATAAGATTGTAGGTAAAAAAAAGATAGAGCTAAAAAGAGCTTTTTATGATATAACTCTTTTAAACCATTTTGAAAAAGATTTAAAAGTCATAAAAAAAAATATAGAAAGATTAAAAAGTTCGATACTTTTATTTAAAAAAGAGGGATATGCAAAAAGAAGTGATCTTTTAGAGGTTGAGAGTAAACTTTCAAATGTAAATAGGATGCTTTTTCAAGCAAAAGCTTTCAAAGAGTTAAGTTATGAGTTTTTAACCTTTTTACTAAACCAAGATGTTAAATCCATACAAGATATAAAAGATATAGATAGTATAAAATCAACTATTTCACTAAATGAGGTATTGCAAAAAAATGGTGATATAAAAAAAGCTGATACCGGCTTAAAGATACAAAGTGAAATGCTAAATGTTCAAAAAAGTAGTTTTTTACCTGAAGTTGGAGCCTTTGGAGAGTATGGAAGTGCTGATGATGAGTTTTTGCATAATTTTAAAAAGCATAATAGATACACAGTAGGTATTCAAGCTAAGATAAATATCTTAAATGGTGGAGTTGATTACAATAAATATCAACAAGAAAATATAAAAAAACTAAAGGTTAAACAACAAACACTTTTAGCTAGAAAAGGCATAAGTTTAAAGTATAAAAAGATAAAAACAGAGATAAAAAATCTTAAGATGCAGATAAAATCACTAAATAAAGAGCTAGCATATGCTAAAGAGATTTATAGATCTTATAAAGAGAGATATAAAGAGGGGTTGGTATCTATAAATGATGTTATCATAAAGCAATCTATCTGGATAGAGAAACTTTTAAAACTTTTAGATGCAAAAAATAAAAAAAATAAAAAAATTTTAGAGATAGAAGAGCTTGTATATTAGGAGTAGTAACTATGAAAAATATATTGATTTTGCTGATAGCTTTAAACTTTAGTTTATATGGTATGATATTGGAACTCTCTGGTGGAGTAGTTTCAGATAATCAAAAAATGATTACAAGTAGATTTATGGGATTTGTAAAAAATGTTAGTGTAAGTGAGGGAGATAGAGTTAAAAAGGGGCAACTTCTTTATGAGATAGATTCAAATGAGATAGATAGTGCAAAAAGTCAGGTTGAACTTATAGTTCAACAAGCACAACTATCTTTGCAGATGTATCAAAGTCAGTTAAACAATATACAACTAAATCTATCAAGACATCGAAGACTTTATAAAAAAGATGTAGTTTCAAAAGCTCAACTTGAAGAGTTGGAACTTGCTGAAAAAAATATGAAAGATATGGTTTTGATAGCAAAAAAGCAGGTGGCACAAGCCTTAGCAAAACTAAAAGAGGTAAAAAATCAATATAAATATCTAAAGATAAAAGCTCCAAATGATGGTGTGATTATCCAAAAAAATATAAGAGATGGTGAGATAGCAATACCCGGTATGCCAGCATTTGTTCTAACGGATTTAAAACATTTAAAAGTAGTAGCAGAGGTTAGTGAGCAAAATCTAAAATATGTAAAAATAGGCAAAAAAGTTAAGATAGAGATACCATCTTTATCAAAAAAGATAAATGGAAAAGTTTCAGCAATAATACCAAGCTCAAATCCTATGACACATACCTTTAAAGTAAAATTCTCTTATGATATAGATAAAATAGTTTTATTTCCCGGTATGTATGCTAAAGTCATAATAAGATAAGGAATAGTTATGCAAAAAGGGCAAGATAATCAAAACAATATAGAAAAGATAGAGGTTAAGGATTATGCAGGGAGGTTGGCAAAAACTTTTATATACAATCCTCTAACTCCTATTTTAGCAATTTTTTTACTTGCTATAGGTTATCTTTCACTAGCTGTTATGCCAAGAGAAGAGGATCCTCAGATATCCATAAGTGGAGGATCTATCATAGTTGCACTTCCTGGAGCTAAAGCTGATGAAGTAGATAATATCATAGTAAAGCCACTTGAGAGAAAACTAAGAGAAATAAGTGGAATAGAACATATCTATGGTATAGCAACAAATGATGTAGGAATAGTCAATGTTATGTATTATATAGGAGAAGATAGAGAGATATCAAATGTTAAACTCTACGATAAAGTTATGCAAAATATGGATATATTACCAAAAGATGCTATGAAACCTCTTATAAAGCCCTTTGATATAGATATAGATGTGCCTATCTTAACAGTAGCTTTTTATTTAAAAGATGATGCTGTGGTAGATAGAGTTGGATTGTATAAGATAGTAAGAAATATACAGCAAGAGTTTAACAATATAGAAAATGTATCTAAAACACATCTTAGAGGAGGACATAAACAGCAGTATAATATAGAGATTGATTTAGGAAAACTAACTGGATATCACCTATCTTTGGGGCAGATTATGCAAACTTTAAAATCTTTAGCAGTATCTGTGCCAAATGAAAAGGCAAGAAATGGAAAAAAACTTGTTATTTTTGGAGTTAAAAATGCTATAGAAAGTGTAGAGGATGTAAAAAATATCATAGTTGCAACATATATGAACTCTCCTATTTATTTAAAAGATGTAGCAAAGGTAAGTGATAGCTATGATATACAAAATCATCAAGATGCTTATATCGCCAAAAGAGATATAGTAAGAGTTGAAGAGCAAAAATCTGCTGATGATTTTACAAAAGAGTTTGATAAAACAAGAGTTCAAATAACGCTAGAGATTTCAAAACTAAAAGGAACAAATGCTGTTTTTGTTGCTGAAGATGTTATAAAAAGATTAAAAGAGTATAAAAATAAGCTAGAGAGCTTAGGAATAGGATACTTAGTAACAAGAAACTATGGTGTAAGGGCAAATGAAGCTGTAAATGAGCTTGTTCATCATCTAGTTATAACTATTTTTATAATAGCAATAGTGTTGATTGTTGCTTTGGGCTGGAAAGAAAGTTTAATAGTAACCTTTACAGTTCCTGCAATACTAGCTGTTACCCTTTTTATAGCCTATATAACAGGTCAAACTATAAATCGTATAACACTCTTTGCCTTTTTACTTAGTCTTGGACTCTTAGTTGATGCAGCTATCATAGTTATAGAAAATATCCATAGACATATGCACTCTCATAATGCCTCATCAAGGGAAAAAGATGAGATTATGATAACAGCAACCGACGAAATCGGAGCACCTACAAATATAGCAACACTAGCTATCATACTCACTATGATTCCTATGGCATTTGTCGGAGGTATGATGGGAGAGTTTATGAAACCCATACCATACAATGTTCCTGTAGCTTTATTTGCTTCGCTTGTTATAGCTTATATATTTACTCCATATTTGGCAAATAAAATGTTAAAAAAGATAAAGATACACCATCACCATCATCATTTCCAAAAGGAAAAAGATGCATAGGTTAGAGGAGTTTATATATAATATTTTAGGTAATGGTAAAAAGAGAAAGAGTGTGATATTTTTAACTTTGTTAGCCTTGTTTTTGAGTTTGTTGATGTTTCCTACAAAGTTAGTTTTAGCTAGGATGCTTCCTGGAAAGAGTGCAAATACTTTTAGTATATATATAGATGCTAAAAGTGGAACTTCATATATGCAAACTAAAGAAATAGCCAAATGTATATTTAAAATCTTAAAAAAAGAGAAAGAGATAACAGATATAGAGAGTTTTTTAGGAATGGGAAGTCCTCTTGATTATGCCGGGCTTGTAAAGGGTTCTACTTTTAAGAGGGGAGAAAATGTTGGAGAGATAGTTGTAAATCTTACTCACAAACACAAAAGAGATGAACCCTCTTTCTTAATGGTAAGTCGTTTGAGAAAAAAAATAAAAAAAAGTTGTGAACCTATAGTTAAAGGGACATCTATAAAACTTGTAGAGCAACCGGCAGGACCTCCCACTTTAGCCAGTATAGTTGTGGAAGTTTACGGAGATGATCCAAAGGATATAAGAGAGTTGGCCTCCAAAGTAAAAGTTATATTAAAAAATACAGATAAATTAGTTGATGTTGATATTCTTCAAGATGAGATATATAAAAAATATGAGTTAAAAATAGATAAGAATAAAGTAGGTAAGTCTGCTATATCTATAGAACAGTTGAACAATATCCTATATCTTGCCTTTGAAGGTATGATAGTTGCAGTAAAAAACTCAAAAAATTCTCCCGACCAAATAGGGCTTTTTTTAACACTCTCCAAAAAGAGTAAAGAGCTTTATAACTTTTCTAAAAAGGCTCTAACATCAAAACTTTCATCTTTAAGACTGATGAATAAAAAGGGGATGATGGTTCCAGTTAGTGAGTTGGTGAAGATAGTAGAGGTAAACTCAACTCCAACAATTATGAGTAAAGATTTAAAAAAGATGGTAAATGTAGTAGCTGAAACAGATAATGAGAGTCAAGTTTATCCACTTTTAGATGCAAGGGATAAGATGATAGAGTATTTTAGTAAAAATGGATATGAGGTAAAAAAAGCAGATGGCATAAGCACATATATGTTTGATCTCTATCTTAAGGAGAAAAAAACTGGGAAAAAATATCTTTTGAGATGGGATGGAGAGATGAAAGTAACACTAGATACTTTTAGGGATCTTGGAAGTGCATTTATAGCAGCTTTAATACTTATCTTTTTGCTTTTAGTTATCTACTACAAATCTTTTGCTTTAAGCGGAATAATACTTGGAGGTAGTTTTCTCTCTTTGATAGGTGTAATAGTTGGACACTGGGTAGCCGATCTTGTTACAACTCATACATTTTTTTTAACAGCAACCTCGCTTATAGGTTTTATAGCTTTGATGGGAATTAGCTCAAGAAATTCCTTGTTGTTGATAGACTTTACTATCTCTTTGATGAGGGAGAAAAATTTGGATAAACAAAGAGCTATTGCAGTTGCTACTGCTACAAGAGCTAAACCTATATTACTAACTGCTATTGCTATAATACTAGGTTCTGCTCTTTTGGCAACTGATCCTATATTTGGTGGTTTGGGTGTTGCTTTGATATCTGGAACAGTTGTAGCAGTTATAGTCTCTTTGATATTTGTTCCGGTTTTGATGTATAATACAAAAGCATTGTGACTCTTCAGACAAAGCTTTCTTTTTTCATTGAGACTTTACAATAAAACCAACAAAGGCTTTATTGTAAAAGTAAAGCTTCTTACTTTTTTACCTTATCATCAATTCTCCGCTAAAAACAACATTATATCCACCTGACCAAGATGGATTATAGTCATATAATTCTATAGTATGAACTGGTGTTTTTACTTTATAACTTTTTAGTTGAAAATTTCTTCCGTGAGAATCTATTTTGTAGTTACCAAATTTTATATAACCTATATAGTTAGAGTTTGCAAGGTATAATCCTACAAAATTTTTTTCTTTATTTTTTGATATAGCTTTAAATTCTTTAAATGGTATTTTAGTATCTATCTTTAGTTGTGCTGTCTGAGTGCCGTTAAAATATTTATACCTACAAGGAGCTGATGCAAAGCCCTGTTTACAGTAAGAGTTTTCTTCTCCACTTTGAGCAACTATTTTAACAAAAGGTTCAAATGATTGCCCATCTTTTTTAAATACCATCCACCCTCCCCCATCTGTCGTCATATCACAGTAAACTTTAAAAGGAGCCACTCCTCCTTTACCATCTGGATCAATAGTATAGACTCCATCTTTTGCTGAGGGATTTTCTTTTTTTATGGCATAACAGGAGTTATATATTTTTTTAGAAGATATCATACCCCCCATACACTCCCATTTGTATTTTGTGCCATCTTTTTGACAACTTGTCATACAGTTTTTCTCTTTGTCAAATCTCAAAACACCTATATCATCTTTTGAGCATACCTCATAGTTTTTTGCACTTATTGCAGAGCTTACCAAAAGCCATTTACTTTGACTTGCATCAAAGATATATTTTTTGATAGAGTTTGTATTTTCATTTACATAAGCTATATCACCATTTTTGGGTTTTATAGTATCTAACTCATCTTTAGTTGCAAAAGTATATACCGTTTTCATATCTTTTTTCATATCATCTTGCAACTTTATCGAATCCAAAAGTTTCCATCTTTTCAAGTTTGTATCCCAACGATATATATTAAATCCTCCATTTCCGTTTGGTTTATACCAAGTTTGAGATTTATCGCTTGGTTCATTAAAAGATGCATTGTATTTTTTCATCTCTTTTAAAAAAGTTATACTCTTAGGATCAAGTGCTATAGTCAAAGAAAGATCATCATTTATAACAGCAAGAGTCTTAAGTGAAGGGGAGTTTTTATAAAGAGGGAGCTGTTTGAAGGGAAGATTTTTAACTGTATTAAAAAAGGTTACCTTTTCCTCATCCACATTAAAATCAAAAACTTTATTTTTATCAAAAGCTTGATACATAGTGCTAGATAGCTTCAAATCAGCCTTCGTAGGTAGCTTTCCATATCTTAAAATATAACTATTTATGTATCCATATATACTATTTACTCTATCTATAGTTTTATTTATCTTTTTTGCATATACAACATCCAAAACAAGTTCATATCCGCTTTTTGTCTCAGCAAAACTAATCATAGGAGAAGCTATCAACAAAGTTAATATCAATCTTTTCATCTTTTATCCTTTCTGACTTTCTAAGTGTATTAGTTGCCTATCTAACTCTTTTATTTTATTTCTTGTTTTATTGTAAAGAGACTCTTTAGAAGATAGTTGCTCTGTTATCCTATCCGTCATCTTAGTTGGAGAAAAGACATGTGATACTCTATCTACCGCTTTAGAAAAGAAACCTCCATCACTATTTCTCTTTTTTTCAAGACTTTTTTTCAAACTTGCCATTTCGTATTGAAGTTTATTTAACTCAAACATATATTTATATCTTTGCTCTTGTAAGAATTTGATTTTTTTCTCAAGCTCCAACTTTTCTACACTCTTTTTCTTTTTATACTTATCAAACATATCTGTTATTTTTTTGTATTTAGACTTTTTATCGATATTTTTATTGTCTGCACTTTTACTATTTTTAGCAAATCTCAACATAGCCACTTTCTCAAGGGTTGATACCAACTTATCATTTAGCCTATTTTTTTGTGAATTTTCCACATATCTTTTTGATATCTTTTGAAAAAATTTTTCATCCTCTATGTTGGATACTATCTTTTCTAACTTTACACGATCTTTAACACTTTTGTGAAATCTATCTATCTTTTTCTTTGATAAAAGTTCACTATTTGAAGCACTTTTGAGGGTATTTGTTATTTTTATCCCTGTTTCATCCTTGGAAAGTATGGAGTTTTTAGGCAATGATACACCGCTAGAAGTTACTTGATATGTATGAAATTTTTTATCCTTTAGCTTTTCACACTCACTAAAGTTAATATAACCGGTATTTGATAGATCGGTGCAGTTTGGATTTAGATTGTTATCTTCTAAAACCACCTTTTCAACTGCAAGTTGTAACTTATCTATCAAAGCTATCTCATCTTTTGTGAGATTTTCATCCTTTGATAAAAAGTTACTCACCTTTCCATCATCTAAAGAGATAGTAGCTAGGGAGTTATTTACATCAAGATTGTTCGCCGATGCTACATTTAGTGAGTTTTTTTTCGCTAAATAGATAACCTTTTTTGACTCTTCTATCTTACTTTTTGTCTCATCTATCTTTTGGCTATATGTAAGATAACTATATATAGCACCAGCTCCCACCAACAAACCACTAAGCACAAACGACAATGTAGGCATCATTTACTCCTATAACTATAGTTATGCTAATATCGTCCATATTAAAGATAACTTTACCTATTTCTTAAACTTTAACCAAATCTTACCGTCACTATCATTACCTCCAGTTGTTCCACCTATAGAAATAGCATCTCTTTTTATCTCCTGAACCATTGTTGAAAGCGAACTTTTCAACACAAATGATACTCTATCTTCTACATATTTTTTATATCTACTGCTTCCTCCGTCATAATTTACACTTGAACAATCAACATATATATAAAATATATCATTTGTGCTACTATCTTCATCAAAATAGACCTTGCATCCTTGACCGTCATCGGTATATGCACCAAGAAGATTTATCCCATAAAACCAGTTTTTGCTTCCATCATCTCCAACCGTCCCTCCTATATCATAAGCACTCCATCCGGTGCAATCATTTATATTTGATGCAGAAATATTTTGATAACTTCCATTTCCTCCACAAGAATTGCTAACATAACCAACTGTAGAATCTATAACACCAGAACTAATCATAGAAACCAAAGTATTTGCAAACTTAGAAACACTACCTGTAAAATTACTCTTTTGTTTTTCAAGTAGCATATATGCACCGATCATAGCGGATATAACAAGGGCTATTATGATCTCTATCAAAGTAAAAGCTTTTTTCCTCTTTATATTTTCCATAACATTTACTCCTATTTTTTTCATAAACTATATCGACCGATAAATAAAAAATTTTATCTCTTAACTTTTTTATAAAATGGACGATATAGATATTAAGAATTTTTTGACAAGGATAAGAAATGATTACTTTTAGTAACTCAAAAGTTAGAAGTGTATTTCACATATTATTACTTTTACTATTTACTTTTTCTACGATATTCGGTGCCGATAACTATAGTATAGCTCTGGAGATGGCAAGAAGTGCTAAAGTGGATAAAACTATAGAAAATATCAATGAAATAGCTTCTTTAACAAACGAATATATTTTAGAAACTGCCGATATATCTCCTACAAAAGATAAGATAAAATCATACTTTAACACCTCCGATACTTTATGGCTCAACTATGAGAGTAAACCTCTTGGATATAGTTTTAATAAAACCGATATAAACATAAAAATAACAAATATCTTTAGTGATCCTTCAAAAGTTACAACTCTTCAAAAAAGACTCTTTATAAACTCTCCAAATCTCCCAAAAGATGCCATACTTGATGAGATAAATCTATCCCTAAAGATACCTCTTGATGCGAAGGTTAGCTCTTTTATAACTCTAACTAAGGCTTTATCAACTAAAAAAAATATTATCATCTCCAAAGATAAACCAAAAGATCCTCTAAAACCTTGGTATAAACCCGATGGTAAAGGAAACTTCAAGGTATATCTAAATGGTATATCTTTGGGTAAGATCTCATCTTTGGATGATGATATAGCGGTAGTGGCAAACTCCAAAGAGGAGTTAAACAAACTCGCAGCAAATGACGGAGATGAAGGCTATGTTATAAAAAATGACCCCCAAAGCGGTATCATAGCGATAAAATATGTCTATAGCAATGGAAACTGGATAAGCCTAAGCGGCGAAGGCGGACTAAAGAGCGCTTCTGTTTGTAACTCAAAAAATATCGGTGCTTTAAGATACTTTGATGATAAAGACTGTATGGCTTACTGTCTTTTTAAAGATAACAAATATCAATGGAAATGTGCAAATAAAAAAGAGCCTAAAGCTCCGGTGATAAGGAGTGTGAAAGAGGAGGAGGCTATATATAAACTAACCGGAACTGCCGAACCAAATGCAAAAGTAAACTTTTATGAAGGCAACACTCTTCTTGGAAGTGTTACAAGTGATGAAAACGGGGAGTTTACCTTTAAACTTAAAAATGAGTTTAAGCCAAACTCAAGCCACACTATTATAGCAAAAACGATAAAAAACTATCTAACAAGTAAATCGAGCTTACCGGTTACTATAAAGATAGGAGATAAAGTCGGTCAAACAGGCTCAGCTCCTAAAAAAGACAATCTCATAGGAACTAACGGCATAGATATACTCATAGCAAAAGATGAAGATGATACCATCACTCCAAAAGCCGGAAATGACTACATAGATGGCGGAAACGGATATGATACTTTGATATTAGATGGTAGTAAATCAAGCTATAAAATCTCAAAACAAAGCGACGGAAGCTACCTTGTCACAAAACAGAGTGAAACTAAGATAGTAAGAGGAGTGGAGCTTATCAAGTTTAGTGATGGTAGCTTGGAGCTTATCAAGGCTCCGGTGATAAGGAGTGTAAAAGAGGAGGAGGCTATATTTTCAAAAA
>CAZUPK010000042.1:0-8148 GCA_964622255.1 uncultured Campylobacterales bacterium | reverse complement strand
TTTTACCTTCTTGCGATTTATAAAGTCCTATAATGATATCAACTAAAGTCGATTTTCCACTTCCACTCTCTCCTACTATGCCTATCTTTTGACCTTTATATATAGTTAATGAAATGTTTTTAAGTATAGGTTTATTTTCAATATATTCAAAATAAAGATTTTTTAATGATATCTTTTCATTGAATTCTATCTCTTCATCTCCTAAATCTTCCGGTTCATATATAAGTTCATTATGAATTATATTTAAAGATTGCTTATAAAAAAGTATCTGATTGTAACTTGTAAAAATCCTATTTACACTTGGCATAAGCCTATATAAGCCTAATACAAATACAACTAAAATAGGCAAAGCACCTTTTATATCTGTTTGATATTTTGCAACTAGATAAATAATAATTATGGCAACTAAACTAAAACCTATCATCTCCAAAAAAAGTCTTGGAAATTGTCCTAAAGTAGCATTTTTTATATTTGAATTTGCATAACCAAAACTTGTGTCTGCAAACTTATCTAAGATTACTTTATCTTTTGATTTTAATTTTATAATTTTAAAATTTCCAAATGAGTTATTTATAATCCCAAAAAAAGTTTTCTGAAACTCCGCTCTTTCTTCACCTGCTTTTTTTATCTTCGTAGAAACAAATAATTTAAGCAAAACAATATTGACAGCTAAAAAAGCACTCAAAAGTAATGTCATCTTCCAGTTTACAAAAAGTAACATAGCATATATCAAAACCAATACAAACACTTCACTCATCATAAATAATATATTTGAAATTAGCTGAACAAGATGATTGGCTTCATTAACTATATTGTGAGTTAATGTGCTGGAGTTTTTATCTAAAAATTTTTTATATTCCATTCCCATATAGTTTTCAAAAAGCCTATAAGCTATAAGATGATACCTCCCTTGAGCAAAGCGGTTTAAAAAATAAAAATAAAATAAATTTAAAATTGCTCTAAATATATAAAAAACAATTAAAACACTACCTAAAAAAAATATAAAATTTATATCATTTTGAAAATGAAAAAAATCATAAATTTTTTTAAAATACCACTTATCTTGAATCAATGAAAAATCACTAGATACAGAGATAAAAGGCATTATAGAACCTATTCCCACTGTTTCAATAATAGAAATCACTATAGAAAAAATAAGTAAAAATACAAGATACTCAACATCTCTTTTTGTTAAAATTGTTTTTAGTTTTTTTATCAATTACAACCTTCCATCCACTATACTTGTATCTAAAATCCCTTTAATATCATAAACAACTAATTTAGAATTGATAGTTGGTAATTGAAAATTTAGTTTTTTAAATTCTTTATGAGCTACAGCTAACACTATCGCATCATAATTCTCCATTTTTAATCTTTCATTTTCAATTAAATCAATACCATACTCTCTTTTTACTTCCTCTTTATCTGCCCAAGGATCATATACATCTACTTTTATACCAAACTCTTCTAACTCTCTTATAACATCTATAACTTTAGAGTTTCTTATATCTGGACAGTTTTCTTTAAAAGTAATCCCTAACACAAGTGCTTTTGCACCCTCTATTCTTTGTCCCTTTTTTATCATAAGTTTTACTACTTGGTTTGCTACAAATATCCCCATATTATCATTTAGTCTTCTTCCGGCAAGTATTATCTCTGGATGATAGCCTATCTCCTTAGCTTTATGAGTTAGGTAGTATGGATCTACACCTATACAATGTCCTCCTACAAGTCCTGGTTTAAATTTTAAAAAGTTCCACTTTGTTCCCGCAGCTTCTAAAACTGCATTTGTATCTATACCCATCTTATTAAAAATAACTGCAAGTTCATTTACAAATGCTATATTTAAGTCTCTTTGAGTATTTTCTATAACTTTTGCTGCTTCTGCGACTTTTATACTACTTGCTTTATATGTCCCTGCTGTGATGATGCTTTTATATAATTCATCTACTTTTTTAGCTATCTCTGGAGTGCTTCCGCTTGTTACTTTTAATATCTTTGTAACTGTATGCTCTTTATCTCCTGGATTTATCCTCTCAGGAGAATATCCTGCAAAAAAATCTTTATTAAACTTTAACCCACTTACCTTTTCTAAGATAGGAATACAATCTTCTTCTGTGGCTCCTGGATATACAGTTGATTCATATATAACTATATCACCTTTTTTTAACACCTTTGCTATACTCTCACTAGCCTTAAGTAGAGGAGTTAAATCTGGTTTTTTATGTTTATCTATTGGAGTTGGAACGGTTACTATAAAGATATTGCAGTTGGCTATATCTTCTAGTTTGTTTGTAAACTTCATACCATTTTTTATAGCTCCTTTTACTTGTTCTTCACTAAGTTCTAGTGTTCTATCTATCCCACTTCTTAGTTCATCTATTCTCCATTGAGCAATATCAAAACCTACTACTTTATACTTGCTACTAAATGCATGTGCTAAAGGTAGTCCTACATAGCCTAGACCAATTATCGCTATTTTATTATCCATACTAAAAATCCTTTATATTGAAAAACTTCAAATACCAATCTATAAAATTATCTATCCCTTCTTGTATAGGTGTATTTGGCTTATATCCTAAATCCTCTATCAAATCATTTACATCAGCATAAGTGCTTGGAACATCTCCAGCTTGGATAGGAAGAAGATTTTTTTTAGCCTTTTTACCGAGTTTTTTTTCTATAGCCTCTATAAAATCCATCAGTTTTACAGGATTGTTGTTACCAATATTGTATATCTTATATGGTGCTTTTGAAGAGCTTTGATTTGGATGTTTTCCGTTCCAGTTTTCATCTCCTTTTGGAGGATTGTCATTTACTCTTATAATCCCTTCTACTATATCATCTATATATGTAAAATCTCTTTGCATATTACCATAGTTAAATACATCTATAGCTCTATCTTCTATAATAGCTTTTGTAAATAAAAACAGTGCCATATCAGGTCTTCCCCAAGGACCATAAACTGTAAAAAATCTAAGTCCAGTTGTTGGGATATTGTAAAGATGAGAATAAGTATGAGCCATCAGTTCGTTTGATTTTTTACTTGCAGCATAAAGACTCATAGGATGACTTACACAATCTTTAGTTGAAAATGGTTGAGCCTCATTTAATCCATATACACTTGAACTACTTGCATAAGTTAGATGCTCTATGTCGTTGTGCCTACAACATTCTAAAATATTTATAAATCCTACTATATTACTATCTATATATGCATAAGGATTTGTTAAAGAGTATCTAACCCCAGCTTGTGCTGCTAAGTTTATAACTTTGTCAAACTTTTGTTCTTTAAAAAGTTTTTCAAGATTTTCTCTATCTTCAAGATTTAGTTTTAAAAATCTGTAATTAGTATATTTGTTACTGGTTATTAGTTTATTATATGCTATATTTTTTCCATCTTCTAAATGATTTATTATACCACTCTCTTTTAACCTTCCATATTTTACATTTTGATTATAGTAGTCATTTATATTATCAAGCCCAACTACTTCATTACCTCTTTGTAAGAGTTTTTTTGCCAAGTGGTGGCCTATAAATCCTGCTGTTCCGGTTACTAAAATCTTTTTAGATCTTAATAATGTTGAATTATCCATTTTTTACTGTTTTCCTTGATTAAATTTTGACATATCTGTTAAAAAGTCTCTTACTATCTCCAATATCATTTACTAAACCTTTTGTAGGCTTATTATCTATCCATTTATAGTTGGATAGACTTTCCGGTAAAAAATAAAGTAAATAGGAAGAAGCCTATCAATATAAATCAATGCAGGATGATAGCAAAAAATAGATGAAAATAAAATATTTAAAAAGATAATGAGACAATTTATGGTTTAAAAGGATCCTCCTTTATCAATGATGAAGTGGATGGTGAAGCAGTTAATGAAGATTGAATCAGAAATAAAAAACAAATCAAACATTAAAATATACGGCATTTTTATGATGAACTACCATAGCAGATGTGCTTTGTTCTGGGTGCATCTGGAAAGTTTTGCTAAGTTCTACTCCGAACTCTTCAGGTTTTAAAAGTTCAAAAAGAGATTTGTTCATCTCAAGATCCGGGCAACTTCCATATCCAAAAGAGTATCTTGCTCCGTGATATCTACTAAGTTTTACATCTCTTAGAGTATCTCCCTCATTTTCAGCGATATTTAACTCTAGTCTTATCTGTTTATGAAGTATCTGTGCTACTGCTTCTGCTAAATCCACACTAAGTCCATGTAAAAGATGATAATCTTTATATTTCCCCTCTTCATAAAGTTTTGCTTCTATTTGGCTAAACTTTCTTCCTGCACTTGCAAGTGTAAAAGCAACTATATCGTGTCTATCGCTCCTAAAATAATCAGTTAAACATCTAAAAGGTTTTCTCTTTTGTCTTGGAAATGAGAGTTTATAGATAGCTCTATTTCTAACTTTTTCTAAAGGCTCACGATTTATCTCACTCTCATTTGTCCACCCCTCACTTGGATCAAATATCAAAAGAGTATCTCTATCGGCTCTAACAGGATAATATCCATAAAGTTTTATCGGCTCAAACCAACTGTTTTGAAGTATCTTTGCTTTTAACTTGTCAAAAAGTGGCCACATTTTGTTTTTTATAACTTCCTCTTTCTCCTCTTTTGATAAACCTTTGTTTGAGTAACCCCATCTGTTTGAAAAGAGAAGTTTATGGTTTATCCACTCAAAAGCAAGCTCTTTTATATCCATCTTTAATACTTTTCTTCCCCAAAAAGGGGGATTTGGCACCAAAACTTTTGGGGGCATCTTTATATCTTCATACTTTGGTATAAAAACTTGTTTTTTCTCTTTTTTTAAGATTAACTTTTTTTCTTGTCCATTACTTTCTAGATTTGTATCTATACTTTTTTTATCAATAGCTTCTTCAATACGACTCATAGAAACTATCCCGTCAAAAGCATCACGACAGTAAAATATCGCTCCATTATATTTTGGACGACAATACTCATCAACAAATTTTTTAGTAAGTGCAGCTCCCCCTAAAAGAATTGGCACATCTATATTTTGAGACTTTAAAAACTCTAAGTTTTCAAGCATCACAGCAGTTGATTTAACCAAAAGTCCACTCATACCTATTGCATTGGCTTTATGCTCTTTATATGCCCTTATAAAATCCTCTATATCCGCTTTTATACCTATATTTACTACTTTGTAGCCATTGTTTGTTAGGAGGATATCAACTAAGTTTTTCCCTACATCGTGAACATCGCCCTTTACCGTTCCCAAAACCAAAGTCGTTTGAGATGTTTTTTCCTTTTTAGGTAGGTAAGGATTTAAAAAATCAACTGCTGCTTTCATAGTTTCAGCTGATTGTAAAACAAATGGAAGTTGCATCTTTCCACTTCCAAAAAGCTCTCCAACCTCTTTCATAGCATCTATGAGTATTTTATTTACTATTTTTTCAGGCTCTATTTCATCTTTTGCCAATGGCAAGAGTTTTAACATTCTCTCTTTATCTCCATCAAGCAAAAGTTTATAAATCTTCTCTTTAGTAGATAGCTTATTAAATTCTTCATCAGCCCTGTTTGAATCCACAGCTTTTACTTTTGAAAAATGCTCTATAAACTTAAATAGAGGATCTCCCTCATCTGTTTTGTTAAAAAGCAGATCTTCACAAACTTTTCTATCTTCTTTACTTATTTTGTGTATAGGAATAATATTTTTTACATTTACTATTGCCATAGTTAAACCGGCTTTTATACAGTGATATAAAAATACCGAGTTTAAAAACTCTCTTGAAAGTTTGTTAAGTCCAAAAGAGATATTTGATATACCAAGGACAAAACCCACTTCTGGATGCATAGAACTAAACTCTTTTATTGCCTCTATAACTTCAATAGCCGCAGTTTGATACTCTTCATCTCCGCTTCCAACAGTAAAAGTCAAAAGGTCAAAAACCAAATCTTTAGGATCTAAACTATGTTTTTTAGTAGCTAGTTCATACATCCTTTTTGCAATTGCAATTTTTTGCTCTTTAGTTTTTGCCATACCATTTTCATCTATGGCAAGACATACTAAACTAGCACCAAATCTCTTTGCCAAAGAGCATATAGCATCAAATTTTTCTATACCATCTTCTAAGTTTACAGAGTTTATGATAGGCTTTCCGCCTACTTGCTTTAGCCCTATTTCGATAGCTTTTATTTGGGTGGAATCTATCATAATAGGAAGGGTAATTTTTTGAGAATATAAAGATGCTAAAATCCTCATATCTTTACTCTCATCTCTACCGGCAAATCCTACACTTATATCAAGCCCACAAGCTCCATTTCTAACTTGTTCTTGTGCAACCGATAGAGTTCCTTCATAGTTTTCGGCTAAAAGTAGTTTTCTAAAGGCTTTGCTTCCTGTTGCATTGCTTCTTTCTCCAACTAAAAACGGTGCAGGATCTTGTTTTAACTCTTTTGTTTCAAACAAAGATGCTAAAGATTTTGGATGAGAGCCTGTTGGAGCTTTTGGAACCATTCCTTTTACTATTTGAGATAGTTTTGCTATATGCTTGGGAGTTGTTCCGCAACATCCTCCAAGCACAGCAACTCCATCATACTTTAAAAACTCAGCCTCCTTTTTTGCAAACTCTTCATCTCTCATAGGATAAAAAATTTTGCCGCCCCTGTTTTGAGGAAGTCCTGCATTTGAGTGAACACTGATAGGCTTATGCCAAACTTCACTAAGAGTTTTTACATGTCTTTTTACTTGTTCAGGTCCACTTCCACAGTTAAATCCAAGAGTTAAAATATCAAACGGCTCTAAAATAGTAGCTATCGTTTTTGCATTGGTTCCTATAAGCATTGTTCCGCTAAGTTCTATGGTAACTGATACCATTATAGGTATATCTTTGTTTTGCTTCTTTGCTTCATCTAAACATGCATGGATAGCTGCTTTTATTTGCAAAGGATCTTGACAAGTTTCTATCAAAAAAAGATCACATCCACCATCTATAAGCCCTTTTGCACTAACTCTATATCCTTTATACATCTTGTCATAAGTTATATGTCCTAGGCTTGGTAGCTTTGTTCCAGGTCCCAAATCTCCCGCAACAAACATAGGTTGATGCTCACTATCAAACTTATCACAAACCTCTTTTGCTATCTTTGCTCCCTCATAGCAAAGATTGTAAGCTTCATCAGCTCTTTCATACTCATCCAAAACCCAAGGCATCGCACCGAAAGTGTTTGTTTTTATGATATTTGCCCCAACTTTTGCATAAGAGGTGTGAATCTTTTTGATAGCCTCTTTAAAGGTTTTGTTTAAAAGTTCGTTACACCCCTCACTTCCTTCCCAAGCACTCTTTGGAATATCAAGTGCTTGTATCTGAGTCCCCATAGCACCATCAAAAACTAATACCTGTTTTTTTATAAGTTCTTTTATCTTTTTCAAAGTTTATTTTCCTCACCTATTTTTAAAACAAAATCTTTAAGTATATATTATAATAGCAAGTTTATCTTTTATAAACTCGTCCACTTAGGTTGAGTATTTTTATAAAAAAAATATCACTTAGCGAAAAAAATATAGAAAAATTACTGTCAAACCTTTGCCATATCTGTCCAAAAACTTACAAATCTAAGTGCGATAATATTTTTATTCATTTTTTAAAATCTTATTTTCTATCTTAAAGATAATTTTATTTACAAACTCTAATCTATCTTTTAATAAAAACACTACAAAAGAGGCGATAAATCCTACAAATATTCCACCCATAATATCAAAAGGGTAATGCACTCCAACATACACTCTTGCAATCCCTCCTAAAAGGGCTAAAAGCAAACCAATAACTGCTAAGTTTTTTAGTTTAGAAAACAGATAACTAAAAGCAATAGCAAACAAAAAAGTGGTATGGTCTGATGGAAATGAATTTTCTGCTTGATGATGAATTAATTGAACCCCTAAATTATCCATAAATGGACGATTATGAAAATAAAACATTCCTATAATCTGATTTATAAATAATCCTATAAGCACCGAATAAAAAGCACAAATAGCTTTTGTTTTTCTTTTTGCTACGAAATATAACCAAACTTCAATCCCTATAAAAACATAAGGCATATCCTTTGCACTAATGATAAAAAATAAATCTAAAATATGATTATTTCCTGCAAACGAGTTTATATATAAAAACAGTGTTTCATT